>NZ_RHQO01000020.1:0-76239 GCF_003935475.1 Pseudomonas sp. p99-361
CGAAACAAACGTAGGAGCGAGCGCAGCTCGCGATGCGCCGCGCGGGCGGCGCTCGATCTCACAGGCACTGAAGATGCAGCGGCTACCCTTGCCAGGAACCATATAATCTCCCACAGGTATGCCACAAGTCTCGAAGGCTAGGTTCACCTGTGGGAGCTGGCTTGCCGGCGATTGGGTCGCGCAGCGGCGCCTTTGTTGTCCGATCCATTCAACGGATCGTTCCGATTATTTTGGTTGTCCGTGCTTGTACATACAAGTAAAGGTGTGTTTGTATATCGACCACGACTTACCCGCCCGCGCTCGACCGCAGAGGACCCTTCCCGTGACCGACAACAATAAATACCGTGACGTTGAAATCCGTGCCCCACGTGGCAACAAGCTCACCGCCAAAAGCTGGCTGACCGAAGCGCCACTGCGCATGCTGATGAACAACCTCGACCCGCAGGTCGCGGAGAACCCGAAGGAGCTGGTGGTTTATGGGGGCATCGGCCGCGCCGCGCGCAACTGGGCATGCTACGACAAGATCGTCGAAACCCTGACCCGCCTGGAAGACGACGAAACCCTGCTGGTGCAATCGGGCAAGCCGGTCGGGGTGTTCAAGACCCACAGCAACGCCCCGCGTGTATTGATCGCCAACTCCAACCTGGTGCCGCACTGGGCCAGCTGGGAGCACTTCAACGAGCTGGACGCCAAAGGCCTGGCCATGTATGGCCAGATGACCGCCGGCAGCTGGATCTACATCGGCAGCCAGGGCATCGTCCAGGGCACCTATGAAACCTTCGTCGAAGCCGGTCGCCAGCACTATGGCGGCAACCTGAAAGGCAAGTGGGTACTCACCGCCGGCCTGGGCGGCATGGGCGGTGCCCAGCCACTGGCGGCGACCCTGGCCGGGGCTTGCTCGCTGAACATCGAATGCCAGCAGAGCCGCATCGACTTCCGCCTGCAAACCCGCTACGTCGACGAGCAGGCCACCGACCTCGACGACGCCCTGGCACGCATCGCCAGGTACACCGCCAAAGGCCAGGCAATCTCCATCGCCCTGCACGGCAACGCCGCCGAAATCCTGCCCGAACTGGTCAAGCGCGGCGTGCGCCCGGACATGGTCACCGACCAGACCAGCGCCCACGACCCACTCAACGGTTACCTGCCCGCCGGCTGGACCTGGGAACAGTACCGCGACCGCGCGCAGACCGAACCTGCGGCAGTGGTCAAGGCCGCCAAGCAGTCGATGGCCGTGCACGTGCAGGCCATGCTCGACTTCCAGAAGCAGGGCATCCCGACGTTCGACTACGGCAACAACATCCGCCAGATGGCCAAGGAAGAAGGCGTAGCGAACGCCTTCGACTTCCCAGGTTTCGTACCCGCTTACATCCGCCCGTTGTTCTGCCGCGGCGTTGGCCCGTTCCGCTGGGCGGCGCTGTCCGGTGAGGCCGACGACATCTACAAGACCGACGCCAAGGTCAAGGAGCTGATCCCCGACGACGCCCACCTGCACCGCTGGCTGGACATGGCCCGCGAGCGCATCAGCTTCCAGGGCTTGCCGGCGCGTATCTGCTGGGTTGGCCTGGGCCTGCGTGCCAAGCTGGGCCTGGCGTTCAACGAAATGGTCCGCAGCGGCGAGCTGTCGGCGCCGGTAGTGATTGGCCGCGACCACCTGGACTCCGGGTCGGTGGCCAGCCCCAACCGTGAAACCGAAGCCATGCGCGACGGCTCGGACGCTGTCTCCGACTGGCCGCTGCTCAACGCCTTGCTCAACACCGCAGGCGGTGCCACCTGGGTCTCGCTGCACCACGGTGGCGGCGTGGGCATGGGCTTCTCGCAGCACTCGGGCATGGTCATCGTCTGCGACGGTACCGATGAAGCCGCCGAGCGTATCGCCCGCGTGCTGACCAACGACCCGGGGACCGGTGTCATGCGCCACGCCGATGCCGGCTACGACATCGCCATCGACTGCGCCAGGGAGCAGGGCCTGGACCTGCCGATGATCACGGGCTGACCCCTGGCTTTGGCTCGCACCCCGCCAGGGGTGATACTGAACAACAAGAAGGAGCGCACAGGCACCACAGACGGGCCTGTGGCTCCAAGCGACTGGAGTAGCAACGTGACCGAATTCACCCTCAAGCCAGGCACCCTGACCCTGGCCCAGCTGCGTGCCATTCACGCCGCGCCCGTGCGCTTGCAGCTGGATGCCAGCGCCGCGCCCGCCATTGACGCCAGTGTGGCCTGCGTTGAGCAGATCATTGCCGAAGACCGCACCGCCTACGGTATCAACACCGGCTTTGGCCTGCTGGCGTCCACCCGTATCGCCAGCCACGACCTGGAAAACCTGCAACGCTCGCTGGTGCTGTCCCACGCTGCCGGTGTCGGTGCGCCGCTGGATGACGACCTGGTGCGGCTGATCATGGTGCTGAAGATCAACAGCCTCAGCCGCGGGTTCTCCGGCATTCGCCGCAAGGTCATCGACGCGCTGATCGCCCTGGTCAATGCCGAAGTCTACCCGCACATCCCGCTGAAAGGGTCGGTGGGGGCTTCCGGTGACCTCGCCCCCTTGGCGCATATGTCGCTGGTGCTGCTGGGCGAAGGCAAGGCACGCTACAAGGGCCAGTGGCTGTCAGCGACCGAAGCCTTGGCGGTGGCCGGCCTCGAGCCATTGACCCTGGCCGCCAAGGAGGGCCTGGCCCTGCTCAACGGCACGCAGGCTTCCACCGCCTATGCGCTGCGCGGCCTGTTCCAGGGTGAAGACCTGTACGCCGCCGCCATTGCCTGCGGTGGCCTGAGCGTCGAAGCCGCGCTGGGTTCGCGTTCGCCATTCGATGCGCGTATCCACGAAGTGCGGGGCCAGCGTGGCCAGATCGACACCGCGGCGTGCTTCCGCGACCTGTTGGGCGACGCCAGCGAAGTGTCGCTGTCGCACAAGAACTGCGACAAGGTGCAGGACCCGTATTCGTTGCGCTGCCAGCCGCAGGTCATGGGTGCGTGCCTGACCCAGTTGCGCCAGGCCGCCGAAGTGCTGGCGGTCGAAGCCAACGCCGTATCCGACAACCCGCTGGTGTTCGCTGCCGAAGGGGACGTGATTTCCGGCGGCAACTTCCACGCCGAGCCGGTGGCCATGGCCGCCGACAACATTGCCCTGGCCATCGCCGAAATCGGCTCGCTCAGCGAGCGCCGCATTTCGCTGATGATGGACAAGCACATGTCCCAGCTGCCGCCGTTCCTGGTGGAAAATGGCGGGGTCAACTCCGGCTTCATGATTGCCCAGGTGACCGCTGCTGCGCTGGCCAGCGAGAACAAGGCCCTGTCCCACCCGCACAGCGTCGACAGCCTGCCCACCTCGGCGAACCAGGAAGACCACGTTTCGATGGCCCCGGCTGCCGGCAAGCGCCTGTGGGAAATGGCCGAGAATACCCGAGGCGTCCTGGCCATCGAGTGGCTGGGTGCCTGCCAGGGCCTCGACCTGCGCAAGGGCCTTAAGACCTCCACCAAGCTGGAGCAGGCGCGCCAGGCGCTGCGCAGCGAAGTGCCGCACTATGACCGTGACCGTTTCTTTGCGCCGGACATCGAAAAGGCCGTGGAACTGCTGGCCAAGGGGAGCCTGACCGGTTTGCTGCCGGCCGGTGTGCTGCCAAGCCTGTAATGCCCCTGGGGCCGCCATGCGGCCCACTCGCCGGCAAGCCGGCTCCCATAGTGAGGGGGCTGGCTTGCCGGCGATCTGGCTGCAAGGCAGCCCCCTCTCGACCTCACGACCACAAAAACAATTCAAGGACGTGACATGCAACAAGCTCAAGGTCTCAAGCGTGGGCTAAGCGCCCGCCACATCCGTTTCATGGCCCTCGGCTCGGCCATCGGCACCGGGCTGTTCTATGGCTCTGCCTCGGCCATCCAGATGGCCGGCCCGGCCGTGTTGCTGGCCTACCTGATCGGCGGCGCCGCCGTGTTCATGGTCATGCGCGCCCTCGGCGAAATGGCCGTGCACAACCCGGTGGCCGGCTCGTTCGGCCACTACGCCACCACCTACCTCGGCCCCATGGCCGGCTTCATCCTCGGCTGGACCTACGCCTTCGAGATGGTCATCGTCGCCATTGCCGACGTGACCGCCTTCGGCATCTACATGGGGTTCTGGTTCCCCGAGGTCGCCCGCTGGATCTGGGTGCTGGGCATCGTGTTCCTGATTGGCGGCCTGAACCTGTGCAACGTCAAGGTCTTTGGCGAAATGGAGTTCTGGCTGTCGTTGCTCAAGGTCGGCGCCATCGTGGCGATGATCCTGGCCGGCCTGGGCATCATGGCCTTCGGCTTCAGCCAGGTGGGCAGCGGGCATGCCGTTGGCGTGAGCAACCTGTTCGACCATGGCGGCTTCATGCCCAATGGCGTCGGTGGCCTGATCGCCTCGTTCGCCGTGGTGATGTTCGCCTTTGGCGGCATCGAGATCATCGGTGTCACGGCCGGTGAGGCCAAAGACCCACAGCGCGTGATCCCCAAGGCGATCAACGCGGTGCCGCTGCGCATCCTGCTGTTCTATGTGCTCACCTTGTTCGTGCTGATGTGCCTGTACCCATGGCCGCAGATCGGTAGCCAGGGTAGCCCGTTCGTGCAGATCTTCAGCAACCTGGGTATCGGTTCGGCGGCCGCGGTGCTGAACGTGGTGGTGATCTCGGCGGCGATTTCGGCCATCAACAGCGACATCTTCGGTGCCGGCCGCATGATGTATGGCCTGGCCCAGCAAGGCCATGCGCCGCGCGGCTTCAGCAAGTTGTCCAGGCACGGCGTGCCGTGGATGACCGTGGTCGTGATGGGGGCGGCACTGCTGGTCGGCGTGTTGCTCAACTACCTTATCCCCGAGAACGTGTTCCTGCTGATCGCCTCGATCGCCACCTTCGCCACCGTCTGGGTGTGGCTGATGATCCTGGTTACCCAGGTGGCCATGCGCCGCAGCCTGCGCCGTGAAGAGGTCGCCCAGCTGAAGTTCCCGGTACCGTTCTGGCCCTATGGCCCGGCCCTGGCCATTGCCTTCATGGTGTTCATCTTTGGCGTGCTCGGTTACTTCCCGGACACCCAGGCGGCGTTGGTCGTCGGGGTGGTCTGGGTGGTGTTCCTGGTGGCGTCCTACCTGCTGTGGTGCAAGCCGCGGGCAGGGCAGGGCCAGCCAGTTGCAGAGCCGGCCGAGCTACACCGCTAGTACAGGAGATTGTGCATGAGAACCCTCTGGCAGCACTGCCATGCGGCAACCATGGCCGAAGGCCGCTATTCGCTTATCGAAGATGCGGCCATCGTCACCCACGCCGGGCTGATCGAATGGATCGGCCCGCGGGCCGGGCTGGGCCCGGTCGAGGCCGAGCGCACGGTGGACCTGGGCGGCGCCTGGGTCACCCCCGGGCTGATCGACTGCCATACCCACGCGGTATTCGGTGGCAACCGCAGTGGCGAGTTCGAACAGCGCCTGCAAGGCGTCAGCTATGCCGAAATCGCCGCCCAGGGCGGGGGCATTGCCAGCACCGTGCGGGCCACCCGTG
Source organism: Pseudomonas sp. p99-361 (assembly GCF_003935475.1). Classification (NCBI taxonomy): domain Bacteria; kingdom Pseudomonadati; phylum Pseudomonadota; class Gammaproteobacteria; order Pseudomonadales; family Pseudomonadaceae; genus Pseudomonas; species Pseudomonas sp. p99-361. Next base: position 5,508 of record NZ_RHQO01000020.1, read on the forward strand.
CGGCCAGCGAGGATGAGCTGTTCGCCAGTGCGCGCCAGCGGGTTCAAGCCTTGATGCGCGACGGCGTGACAACCCTCGAGGTCAAGTCCGGCTACGGCCTGGACCTGGCCAACGAACGCAAGATGCTGCGCGTGGCCAGGCGGCTGGCGGATGCCCTGCCACTGACGGTACGGGCCACCTGCCTGGCTGCCCACGCCTTGCCACCGGAATACGCCGGCCGGGCGGACGACTACATCACGCACATCTGCGACGAACTGCTGCCAAGCCTGGTTGGCGAAGGCCTGGTGGACGCAGTGGACGCCTTCTGCGAGCACCTGGCGTTCACCCCGGCCCAGGTCGAGCGGGTGTTCATCAAGGCGCGGGCGTTGGGGGTGCCGGTCAAGCTGCACGCCGAACAGTTGTCTTCGCTACACGGCTCCAGCCTGGCTGCGCGTTACCAGGCGCTGTCGGCCGACCACCTGGAATTCATGACTGAAGAAGACGCCATCGCCATGGCCAAGGCGGGCACGGTCGCGGTGCTGCTGCCGGGCGCTTTCTATTTTTTGCGCGAAACCCAACTGCCGCCGATGGACGCCTTGCGCCGCCATGGCGTGAAGATCGCCCTTGCCAGCGACCTCAACCCGGGTACCTCGCCCGGGTTGTCGCTGCGGTTGATGCTGAACATGGGCTGCACGTGCTTCCGTATGACGCCGGAAGAAGCCCTGGCCGGCGTCACGGTGCATGCCGCCACCGCGCTGGGCCTGGGTGACAGCCACGGCTCGCTGGAGGTTGGCAAGGTGGCCGACTTCGTCGCCTGGCAGGTCGAGCGCCCCGCCGACCTGGCGTACTGGCTCGGCGGCGACCTGCCCAAGCGCGTGGTGCGCAGTGGCCATGAAATTACCAATTGAGGGAGGCTAGATGGACAAGGTATTGAGTTTCCACCAAGGGCATTTGCCGTTGCTGATCAGCATGCCCCACGCCGGCCTCAAGCTCACCCCGGCCGTTGACCAGGGCCTGGTCGACCAAGCGCGCAGCCTGCCCGACACGGATTGGCACATACCCCATCTCTACGACTTTGCCCGGGAACTGGGGGCCAGCGTGGTCGCCGCGCAGTATTCGCGGTTCGTCATCGACTTGAACCGCCCGGCTGACGACAAACCGTTATATGCCGGTGCTACAACCGGCTTGTATCCGGCCACGCTGTTCGATGGCGAGCCTTTGTTCAAGCAGGGGCTGGAGCCCACTGCCGAAGCGCGCAAGGCCTGCCTGGCGACGATCTGGCAGCCTTATCACCAAACGATCCGCAACGAGCTGGCGCGCCTGCGGGAAACCCACGGCTACGCGCTGCTGTGGGATGCCCACTCGATTCGTTCGCTGATCCCGCACCTGTTCGATGGCAGGCTGCCGGACTTCAACCTGGGCACGTTCAATGGCGCCAGTTGCGACCCGGGCCTGGCCGAGCGGCTGGTCCAGGTGTGCAGCCAAGCCCAGGGTTACAGCCATGTGCTTAACGGGCGCTTCAAAGGCGGCCACATCACCCGGCATTACGGCGACCCGGCGCATGACATCCATGCCGTACAGCTGGAGCTGGCGCAAAGCACCTACATGGAAGAGCAGGAGCCGTTTACCTACCGCGAAGACCGCGCCCAGCCGACGCGCGAGGTGTTGACGGCGTTGCTCCAGGCCGCATTGGCGTGGGGCCGGGCGCATTACGGCAAGTAATGGGCGGCGCCCAGTTGCGCGCCGCCGCCGCGTGGGCTTGCTCAGCTGTTGCCCACGAAGGTGAGGGTGAGTTCGCGCAGCAGCGCCAGCTCTTCCTGCTGCTTGTCCTCCCAAAGGCCCTGCTGCAGAGCGACTTCCTCGTGCAGCGGGTGCCCGCTGCTGGACAGCTCCAGTACCCGCTGGCGGTAACGGGCCTCTATCTGCGCGAAGCGCGGCGCATATTCGCCGCGCAGGCGCTGGGCCCAGCCGCTATTGGCCAGCAGGTAATCGATGAACACTTCACTGTGTTCGCTCTGGCGCACGCTTTCCAGTACCCGCGACAGCTCGCCACGGGCCAGGTTTGCGGCCCCGCGAAAACGCATGCTGTCGGCGATCGGCAGGTCCAGCTCCCTGGCCAGCTCGCGACGGTAGGCCAGGCGCACCGAGACCAGGTCGCCCGAACCGGTGCGCGTGGCGGCAAGCTTTTCCAGCTGGTCCACGCGGAACAGCCGTAACAGGCGCTGGTGCAGGCTGTGCAGGGTATCGCCAGCGTCGATCAGCAGGCGGTTGGCCATGAGGTACAGTTCGATGTTGTTGAACTCCTGAAGTGCGCCGTCGTGGCACGTCTGCGAGCCCGTCTCTGGGTCGGGCAGCGCCGCTGCGGCAATGCTTTCCATGATCGGCCGTTCATCCTGGTTGGCTGCGGCTGCCACCAGCATCAGGCGCACCCGCGCACAGAAGTCGCCCCGGGTGGTAGGGTCGACGAACGGCGCGGCGTTGTGCAAACGGCCTGCTAGCCGCAACAGGTCGCTGCCCTCCAGCTGTTGCCAGCAGCTGCGCAAGGCTTCGTTCTGAGCCTCGTCACCCAGCAGCCAGTCTTCGAGCCTGGGGGTGTCGTCGCCCTGCAACGGGAAGTGCGGATGGTCGAGCGAGCCTTCACTGGACGAGTTGACCAGCATCAGGTTGTCTGGAATGTCCAGGGCGAACGAGTAACTGCGCTGGCTATCCGAGTAGGCCCGCACGCGCAGGATGGTGGCGTCGGGCAAGGGGTTGTCGAACAACGAAATCGACGAAATCGGCATGGCGTTGTTCAGGTTGGAGAGGATGTGCTCGGGCAGTTGGGTGATGTTGTTCGAGCTGAGGTCCAGCAACTCCAGGGGTAGCAGCGCGTCGCACCAGTCTGGCCACGCGTGCAGGTTCATGTTGGTCAGTTCGAGGGACGTCAGGTTGGCGGACAACCGCGCAGGTACCTGGGTGATGTTGCCGACCCGGTTGCCAGACAGGTCGAGCGAGGTCAGGTGCTCAAGCTCGGCAAAGGTTTCCAGCATGGCCTGGTCGACCTCCAGGCCCATGTTGCGAAACTCCAGGTAGGTCAGGCGCGGCAGGCGCGGCAAGGCCGATGCCAGTGCAGGCGTAGCACCTTGGTGAGCATCGATGGTCAGGCGGGTGATATTCGGAAAGCGGGCAAGCAGTTCGCTGAGTTGTGCTGAGGTGCCACTGAGGCGGGTCAGGGTCATTGCATGCACACGCTCGCCGAAGAACGCCGGGAGGCGGCGCGGGAAGTGTTCGATGGCAACGTCCTCCAGTTGCAGGCGAAGGTATTGCTGGCCCTGCTCCTGGCGCTCCCAGAATGCGTTTATCGCTGCTGCCATACGCTGCCGGTCGGTCAGGGCCGCCTGGGTCAACGGGTTGCTCGAACTCGAGGCATGGACCCAGCCATCGATCGCATCGCGCATGAGTTGCCGCTCGCTGCGGAGGCGTTCCAGCCGTTGGTTCAGCGCCGGGGGCTGATCCACGGTGACCTGGGCGGTTTCCGGGCGTTCGTTCAGCAGCAGGCGTTGCAGGTGCGTTTCATTGATGGGGTTGCCTTGCAGCGAAATCACCGGCGCGCGTTGCAGCGGCGTTTCCCCCAGCAGGAACGCGGGCAGTGACGTCAGGTTGTTGTCCTGTAACGACAGGTGCCCGATACGGCTCAGGGTTTCGCTGTCGATACCGGTGGGCCATTGGCTCAGTTGCATCCGGTTCAAGCCCAGGTAATCCAGGGTAAACCAGTGGAAGCTGGCCCTGTCGATGCCTTGCTGCAGCCGGTTGCCACTGAGGTCCAGATGGGCAAGCCGTGCATGGCCTGCCAGCTCGCCAAGGTGGCTGTTGCTGAACGCCAGGTTCTGGTTGGTCATGGCCAGCCTGCGCAGGTTCGGCAGGGTCGAGGCAATGGTCGGCACGCTGGGCAGCAGTAGCGAGGGGGTTGCCCTGGGGTTATACGGCCTGCTGATTTCCAGTGCTTCCAGCCCGGGCATCAGCCGCAGCAAGCGTTGCATCAGCCGCTCGCTCTGGCCCCAACCTGCCAGGGTGCCGCTTGGCAGGTCGAGCAGGTGCAGGCTGCGCACGCGGCGGTAGAAGAAATCGGGCAGGGTCAGCGGGATGTCGGTCAGCGGTACGCCTTGCACGCGCAGCTCGGCACCGAGCGCGGCATCATCCTCCAGGGCGGTGTCGTACCAGTGCTGCATGATCGCTTCACGCAGGGTGTCATAGGTGCGGGCCGCCTGGTCGGAGGCCGGTGAAATGGCTTCGCTCCAGTCGTCCAGGCTGCGTTGCAAGGCGTTGCGTTGCTCCATCAGCGTGGTCAGGTATTCGAGGATCTGCAGCCGGGTGCGGCCGTTGGCGGCAAGCGACATCAGCACCTGCTCGGCCGGCCTGCCGGTGCGTTCCGGAATGCCGGTGGCCCTCAGCGTGCTCAGCAGGTGCTGGCGCATGCTGCCCTGGTTTTGGTCATCACCGCTGCTCAAACGGTAGCCAACGCGGCCATCGGCAAGGCGCATCGGCGAGCGATAGCCGGGCCGGGGCGGTTGCATGCCCATCGCATCGCGCAAGGCCGGGCGGGGTAACAGCGGGCTCTGTTGCAGCAGGTGCTGAAGGGCCTCGCCGCTGGCGACGCCCAGCCCTTGCATGGCGTCGGGCAAGGCTGCATGCAGCGCGCTGAAGAGCTGCGGGTAGCGACGCACCACCGCCCCGGGCTCGCCCTGCGCGTGAACGATGTAGCCGGCCGGCGAGTGGGTGATGGTCGCCCAGGGGCTGCTGCCCTGCGCGCCGATGGCATGGTCCTGGTCGGGCCAGTGACTGCGCTGCAACAGGCGCAGCCGCGTGTCTGCTGGCCAGCCCGGCAGGTGGGGCAGGGTTTGCATGATCAGCCGGTCGCTGTCCCAGCTTTGCGCGCCGGCCAGGTACAGGCCCTCATAAGCTCGGGCAAGGCGCACGTGTTGTTGGTAGGCGCGTATTTCCTCGGCCAGGTGCAGGGGCACCTTGCCGGCACCCAGGGCTTGCAGGTCAATGGCACTAGCGTTGCGCACCAGCTCATCGATGATCGGCGCTGGCAGGCTGGGGTAGACCCGGCGGATCACAGCGCTGTTGGCCGGCAGGGGGGTAGCGATGCGCGCGTACGCCGTGGTGAACGCTGCAGGCCAGGCGCTTTGGTCTGGCAACTGGCGGATGTGGGCATCCAGCTTGAACCGCTGCAGGGTGTCTTCCAGCAGTGCGGGCAGCCGCAGGTTGTGGGCCAGGCAGTGGCGCAGCGTGTCTTCGTGGATATCGCAGACGTGCAGGATTCGCTGCAACGTCGCTTCATCGAAAGACCCGCTCAGGTGCCCCAGGCGGCGCAGCAGGCGTGCGCCGTCCCAGCTTTGCGGCTGCTCGGACTCCAGCAACCATGCCCCTGCACCATTGTGCAGCGCTTTGGGCTGGTAGCCTGCCGGGCGGGTCGGGTGTTCAAGGCGGTAACCCGTGGCAGCGGGGGTCACCGAGTAGACCCGGTTTTCCACGGGCAGCCAGGTTTTGCCGCCGTAGTGAAGCAGGCCGGATTCGTCTGGCTCCAGCCCACCCGGCAATACCCGGTCGTGGGCGAAGGGCGCTAGGTCCGCGTGCCACAGGCGTTGCCCGCCGTCGGCCAGGTCGATCGGCTGCAGTTCTTCGATGAATGACGGCGTCTCCACGGGGATCCGCTCGACCACCGGCGTAGCCTGCCCCCCGCCGGCTGCCGCGAGCGCGGCCATGATGGCGACGTTGTCGATCACGTCCATCAAGTAGTCGAATGCCTGCTGGCGATCACCGTCAAGCCAGCTGTCGATGCCCTCGAACGTTTCATTGGCAAGCTGCAGGGCCGTTACCCCAAGCATCGCGGCGCCAAGCGGGGGGATGAACAGGGCGGCAACGTTCAGGCTGACGAAGGCCAGGGCCTTGAAGTAGTCAAGGTGGCGTTGCGCAGTCTTGCCGTTTTGCATGGCTGTCGGCACCGCATGGAACAGCCCGTCATCCCTCAGCCGCTTCTGCCGCTGGCAGGCCAGCTCGTCCAGGTACGGGCGGGTGAAGGGCTGCACGTGCAGACGCACCTGAGCGTTGGCGATGCGCTCCAGGAAGGGGCGCTTGTGCCGATCGGGTAGCAGGCGCTGGCATTCCGGGCGGCGGAAGGCAGGCAGCTGTTCACGCAGGAACGCTTCGGCATCGGCCCTGCTGGCGTGCTGGGTCAACGGCTCGGGCATGCCGGGCAGGTAAAGCACCACCCAGCCCGCATACGGGTACACCGGCCCTGGTGGGAATCGGCCGGCGCCCACCGGCCGGCGTGCGTCGAGGCCAATCGCCATGGCCCCGGTCAGCGGAACATGCAGCAACTCGATGCCCGCACACAGGACCGGGCGGCCATCGTGTTCAACCTTTGGCTCAGTGGCGAGCTTGAGCAAGGTTGCATGGAGGGCCCTGTCGATCCGGCCCAGCAGGCAGGCGTGGTGAACCTGCAACTCGAATGTGGAGCGCTCGGCAGCCTTGAACACGCCGGCAATGGCCGGCGCGTTGGGCTGCTCGCCCGGTGGGTCGAGCGCGTCGAGCAGCCGTTGATACTTGCCGCCGATATCCAGCTCGCGTGCCAGGGCCGCGAACGCTTCCGCGACGATGGGCAGTGGCACCGCCTGGGAGGCCAGGCCAACGTCGTTGCTATCGAGAATGGCCGAGGCGTGGCCGCCGGCGCGCAAGCCGTCCGGCTGGGCCTCGAAGGCCTCGAAGTTCTGCAAGGCACAGTGCAGCAGGGGTTGGGTTGCCAGCTTCAGCGCGCGGGACGAAGTGACGAAAGGATCGCCGCCAGGGCTGGAGAGCGCCTCGGTAAGGGCGGCCGCCCTGTTCAGGTTCATCAGGTAGGTACGCTCGACATCGAGTGTGGTGCCCAAGCGCTGGCTGACCGCGGTGGACAGCAGCTCGGTGGCATAGTGCTGCAGGTCCGGCAGGGTTGCCAGGAGGGCACTCAGGTTCGCTTCGGCTTGCACGTGTTGGCCATAGGTTTGCACCAGGGCCTTGGCCACCGTTGGGTGTACCAGGCATGCGCGTTCCAGCCTGGGGTCGCGCTGGCTGGCCGCCTGGCGCAGCTGGCGGCGCTGCTCTGGCCGGGCGTCGACCACCCAGGCGGGTAGCTTGCTGCTGATCAACTGGTGGTAGAAGTCGGGCTCGCAGGCTGCAGGTTTGGTGGAGTCGATCATGGGGAGTCTCACTTCGAGGGTGTTCCCCGATGCTAGGGAGGCTCGCCTGCGCCCTGCACATAAGATGATCTCGCTTAGGTACATGCTCTAAGCGCAATTCAGGTTTATGATGGCCAACGGCCGAATATATCCTCACACGGAGTGCGCGATGCAGACCCTCTACCCGCAGATCAAACCCTACGCCCGGCACGATCTGGCCGTGGAAGCGCCGCATGTGTTGTATGTCGACGAAAGCGGCTCGCCGGAAGGTTTGCCCGTGGTGTTCATCCACGGTGGCCCTGGCGCTGGTTGCGACGCCCAGAGCCGCTGCTATTTTGACCCCAACCTGTATCGCATCATCACCTTCGACCAGCGCGGCTGTGGCCGCTCCACGCCCCATGCCAGCCTGGAGAACAACACCACCTGGCACCTGGTCGAAGACATGGAGCGTATCCGCGAGCACCTGGGTATCGATAAATGGGTGCTGTTCGGTGGCTCGTGGGGCTCCACCCTGGCCCTGGCGTACGCCCAGACCCACCCCGAGCGGGTGCATGGCCTGATCCTGCGCGGCATATTCCTGTGCCGGCCCCAGGAAATCCAGTGGTTCTACCAGGAGGGCGCCAGTCGCCTGTTCCCCGACTACTGGCAGGACTACATTGCGCCGATCCCCGCGCAGGAGCGTGGAGACCTGGTGGCGGCCTTCCACAAGCGCCTTACCGGCAATGACCAGATCGCCCAGATGCACGCCGCCAAGGCCTGGTCCACCTGGGAAGGTCGCACCGCCACTCTGCGCCCCAATCCGCTGGTGGTCGACCGCTTCTCCGAGCCGCAGCGGGCCCTGTCGATTGCCCGTATCGAATGTCACTTCTTCATGAACAACGCGTTCCTCGAGCCGGACCAGCTGATCCGCGACCTGCCGAAAATCGCCCATTTGCCGGCAGTGATCGTGCACGGCCGCTACGATGTGATCTGCCCGCTGGACAACGCCTGGGCCCTGCACCAGGCCTGGCCGAACAGCGAGCTGAAGGTGATCCGTGACGCTGGCCATGCGGCCTCCGAGCCTGGCATTACCGATGCACTGGTCCGTGCCGCCGACCAAATGGCACGCCGCTTGCTCGACCTGCCGCTGGAAGAAGCATGAGGGGCCTGCTGCAACGGGTGCGTGGGGCGCGGGTAGAAGTCGCGGGCGAGGTGGTGGGTGCCATCGACCAGGGGTTGCTGGTGCTGGTTGCCGTAGAGCCTGAAGATTCCCGCGAGCACGCCGATAAGCTTTTGCACAAGCTGTTGAACTACCGGGTATTCAGCGACGAGCAGGGCAAGATGAACAAGTCGCTCAAGGATGTTGGCGGCGGCTTGCTGCTGGTGTCGCAGTTCACCTTGGCGGCAGACACCCGCAACGGCCTGCGCCCGAGCTTCTCGACGGCTGCGCCGCCGGCGCTCGGGGCCGAATTGTTCGACTATCTTTTGCAGCAGGCCAACAGCCAATACGCCCCTGTGGCCAGCGGCCGATTTGGCGCAGATATGCAGGTGCACTTGGTAAATGATGGCCCCGTGACATTTATGTTACAAATTTGAGGTCAATAAACCCCTTGTTCACAGGAAAACAAGGGGTTTTGTACGATAAATAGTTGTTCCAGCCTGATGCGTTGTCACGCGACCTGCTGGATAATCGCGCGCTGCATGGACCTGCGTTCGCAGGTTCGTTTCACTCTGACTCGAGCATTGTCTGGAACCGTTTGGGGAATCATTACGCCCTCTCGGGGTCCGAACAGTGCTCGCCAACCCGGCATTTGTCGCTGGCCGTTGGTTTCATGATCTGTTTTCGGCGAGGGTTGCTCGTGATTGTTAGTCCCCAAAAAGCATCAAGAATCCCCGGCATCCGGTTGCGCAAGGCCCTGATGGCCAGCATGGCCCTGGTTGGCCTGATGAGCGCGGGCCAGCTGTGGGCATTCAATCTTGACGATGTTGCAGCCAAGGCAAAGGATCTGGCCGGCCAGAAGTACGAGGCACCGAAAAGCAACCTGCCGGCAGTGTTCCGCGACATGAAGTTCGCGGACTACCAGAAGATCCACTTCCTGCAGGAAAAGGCCGAGTGGGCCAAGGACAAGACCCCGTTCAAGCTGTCCTTCTACCACCAGGGCATGCACTTCGACACACCGGTGAAAATCAACGAAGTCACCGCGACCAAGGTCGAGGAAATCAAGTACGACCCGAGCCGTTTCGAGTTCGGTGACGTGCCACACGACCCGGATACCACCAAGAACCTGGGGTACGCCGGTTTCCGTGTGCTGTACCCGATTAACAAGGCAGACAAGCAGGACGAAATCATGACCCTGCTGGGTGCCAGCTACTTCCGCGTAGTCGGCAAGGGCCATGTATACGGCCTGTCGGCCCGTGGCCTGGCCATCGACACCGCGCTGCCGTCGGGCGAGGAGTTCCCGCGCTTCACCGAATTCTGGGTCGAGAAGCCCAAGCCGGCTGACAAGCATTTGGTGATCTACGCCCTGCTGGACTCGCCGCGTTCCACCGGCGCCTACAAACTGATCCTGCGCCCAGGCACCGACACCGTGGTCGACGTGCAGTCCCGCGTGTTCCTGCGTGATCAGGTCAGCCGCCTGGGCATTGCCCCGCTGACCAGCATGTACCTGTTCGGCCCTAACCAGCCGTCCAAAGTGCTCAACTACCGGCCGGCCCTGCATGACTCCGAAGGCCTGTCCATCCACGCTGGCAACGGCGAGTGGATCTGGCGCCCGCTGAACAACCCGAAACACCTGTCGGTAAGCAACTTCAGCGTGGAAAGCCCACGCGGTTTCGGCCTGATGCAGCGTCAGCGTGCCTTCAGCGACTACGAAGACCTCGACGACAACTACCAGAAGCGCCCAAGCGCCTGGATCGAGCCGAAGGGTGACTGGGGCAAGGGCACCGTCGACCTGGTCGAAATCCCGACTGCCGACGAGACCAACGACAATATCGTGGCGTTCTGGAGCCCGGAAAAGCTGCCTGAACCCGGCAAGCCGTTCGAGTACGACTACCGTCTGCACTTCACCATCGACGAACCCAAGTTCCAGGCCCCTGACCTGGGCTGGGTCAAGCAGACCCTGCGCTCCACGGGTGACGTCAAGCAGTCCAACCTGATCCGCCAGCCAGACGGCAGCGTGGCCTTCGTGGTCGACTTCGCCGGCCCGGCGCTGGCTGCCCTGCCTGAGGACACTCCGCTGCGCAGCCAGGTCAGCGTGGGCGACAACGCCGATGTGGTCGAGAACAACCTGCGCTATAACCCAGAGACCAAGGGCTGGCGCCTGACCCTGCGGCTGAAGGTCAAAGAGGCCAACAAGTCGACCGAAATGCGTGCCGCGCTGGTGCGTGATGTGCCAGCCGAACCGGCCAAGCCTGCCCAGGACGCCAAGCAAGACAAGGCCGCCGCCAAGCCTGCCAAGGCCGACAAAGCGGACAAGGCCGCCAAGGCCGAACAACCTGCCGCCGACGCGGCGCCCACCAACGGGGCCCCGGCCACCACCGAGAAGGTGCTGACCGAGACCTGGAGCTATCAGTTGCCTGCCGATGAGTAACTCAAGCGCAAGGCCGGAATCGCTTGGCGAGTACCTGGCCCACCTACCACTTGGCGACGAGCAGCGGGCAGAACTGGCCAGCTGCACCTCGTTCAGTGAGCTGCACCAACGCCTGGCGGCCAACCCGGCCGCCAGCCCTGCCGAGGCCGTGCAGGCCTCGGTGGGCCCGCGCCTTACCGTAGGCAGCGCCGCGGAGCTGGAAGAGGCCGAAATGCTCGGCGTCGACGGCAGCGGCCGCCTGTGCCTGAAGATTGCCCCGCCTATCAAGCGTACCAAGGTCGTGCCGGAGCCGTGGCGCACCAACCTGTTGGTCCGCATGTGGCGCCGCATGACCGGCCGCCCCAATGCGCCGCAGCCGCCCAAGCGCGAGCTGCCGGCAGCGCGCTGGCGCACGGTCGGGTCGATCCGCCGTTATATCCTGCTGGCCCTGATGATCGGTCAGACCATCGTTGCCGGCTGGTACATGAAGAGCATCCTGCCGTACCAGGGCTGGTCGTTCGTAGACCTCGACGAAGTGCTCAACCAGCCGTTGTGGGACACGGTGGTGCAGGTATGGCCCTATGCCTTGCAGACTTCCATCCTGATCCTCTTCGGCATCCTGTTCTGCTGGGTGTCGGCGGGCTTCTGGACCGCGCTGATGGGCTTCCTGGAGCTGCTCACCGGGCGCGACAAGTACAAGATCTCCGGCAGCAGCGCCGGCAACGAGCCGATTGCGCCCGAGGCGCGTACCGCGCTGGTGATGCCGATCTGCAACGAGGACGTGCCGCGGGTATTCGCCGGCCTGCGGGCGACGTTCGAATCGGTGGCCGCCAGTGGCAACCTCGACCGTTTCGACTTCTTCGTGCTCAGCGACACCAACGACACCGACATCGCCGTGGCCGAACAGCAGGCCTGGCTGGACGTGTGCCGTGAAACCAAAGGCTTTGGCCGGATCTTCTACCGCCGCCGCCGGCGGCGCGTGAAGCGCAAGAGCGGCAACCTCGACGACTTCTGCCGTCGCTGGGGTGGCGAGTACAAGTACATGGTCGTGCTCGACGCCGACAGTGTCATGAGTGGCGAATGCCTGAGCAGCCTGGTGCGCCTGATGGAGGCCAACCCGGACGCCGGTATCATCCAGACCGGGCCGAAAGCCTCGGGCATGGACACCCTGTATGCGCGCATGCAGCAGTTCGCCACCCGCGTGTACGGCCCGCTGTTCACTGCCGGGCTACATTTCTGGCAACTGGGCGAGTCGCACTACTGGGGCCACAACGCGATCATCCGCATGAAGCCGTTCATCGAGCACTGCGCCTTGGCGCCGTTGCCGGGCAAGGGCGCCTTCGCCGGCGCCATCCTGTCCCACGACTTCGTCGAAGCGGCGTTGATGCGCCGTGCCGGCTGGGGCGTGTGGATCGCCTACGACTTGCCGGGCAGTTACGAAGAGCTACCGCCGAACCTGCTTGACGAGCTCAAGCGTGACCGTCGCTGGTGCCACGGCAACCTGATGAACTTCCGCCTGTTCCTGGTCAAGGGCATGCACCCGGTGCACCGTGCGGTGTTTCTCACAGGGGTCATGTCGTACCTGTCGGCACCGTTGTGGTTCCTGTTCCTGGTGCTGTCGACCGCGCTGCTGGCGACCAACACGCTGATGGAGCCGCAGTACTTCATCGAGCCGTACCAGCTGTACCCGCTGTGGCCACAGTGGCACCCGGAAAAGGCCGTGGCGCTGTTCTCCACCACCATCGTGCTGCTGTTCCTGCCCAAGCTGCTCAGCGTCATTCTGATCTGGGCCAAGGGCGCCGTCGAGTTCGGCGGGCGAATCAAGGTCACCTTGTCGATGCTGATGGAGATGCTGTTCTCCATGCTGCTGGCGCCTGTGCGCATGATCTTCCATACCCGCTTCGTCCTGGCCGCGTTCCTCGGTTGGGCGGCGACCTGGAACTCGCCGCAGCGCGACGACGACTCCACACCGTGGAGCGAAGCGGTGCGTCGGCATGGCCCGCAGACGCTGCTGGGCATCGCCTGGGCCGGGCTGGTGGCATGGCTGAACCCAAGCTTCCTGTGGTGGCTGGCGCCGATCGTCGGTTCGTTGATGCTGTCGATTCCGGTATCGGTCATTTCCAGCCGCACCCGCCTGGGGCTGGCGGCCAAGGACGAGAAGCTGTTCCTGATCCCCGAGGAGTACGCGACGCCGCAGGAGTTGCTGGCAACCGACCAGTACACCCACGAAAACCGCTGGCATGCCCTGCATGACGGTTTCGTGCGTGCTGTGGTCGACCCGCGGCAGAACGCCCTGGCCTGCGCCATGGCCACGGCCCGCCACGGGCAGGCGGCGCCGATCGAGGCGCTGCGTGCCGAGCGCGTGGCCAAGGCCATCGAGGTCGGGCCTAAAGGGCTGGACCTCAATACCCGCCTGGCGTTGCTCAGTGACCCGGTCGCCTTGAGCCGCCTGCACGAGCAGGTATGGGCCGAGCACAATGCGGCGTGGATCGATGTGTGGCGTGCCTCGATCAAGAACGACCCGCATTCGCCGCTGCTGCCGTTGCATCCGGAGAATGAAGGCCAGCCGGCACTCGCCGGCGCCTGACCGGCCCTTTCGCGGGCACGCCCGCTCCCACAGGGATCCGCATTTCCCTGAGGGAGCGGGCGTGCCCGCGAAGCTTTAAGGGCTCAACCCTGATTTTGGCCAACAAAGTCCCCCCCAGTGCTAGGTCCCCGGGCCGGCATGCGTTAGCATCCCTCTCCGATACGAAGCATCGGCCGGTACGGCCGTGCCAATACAATAAGATTCGCTACTTTTCTTGCTAGGGGACTTGGTGATGATCAAGAAATACCTTTCGCGACTGCTGGTCGGTGTCACCGCCCTGGTCGCCGTGACAGCGGCGCAGGCCGGCGCCATCGATGATGCGGTCAAGCGCGGCACCTTGCGGGTGGGCATGGACCCGACCTACATGCCGTTCCAGATGACCAACAAGCGTGGCGAGATCATCGGCTTCGAGGTCGATATCCTCAAAGCCATGGCCAAGTCGATGGGCGTCAAGTTCGAGGCGGTGTCCACCGCTTACGACGGCATCATCCCGGCGCTGTTGACCGGCAAGTTCGACATGATCGGCAGCGGCATGACCCTTACCCAGGAACGCAACCTGCGCCTTAACTTCAGCGAACCCTTCATCGTGGTTGGCCAGACCCTGCTGATCCGCAAGGAGCTGGCAGGCGAGATCAAGTCGTACAAGGACCTGAACAACGAGAAGTACCGTCTCACCTCCAAGCTTGGCACCACCGGCGAAATGGTTTCCAAGAAGCTGATCGGCAAAGCCAAGTACCATGGCTACGACAACGAGCAGGAAGCCGTGATGGATGTGGTCAACGGCAAGGCTGACGCCTTTGTCTACGACGCGCCCTATAACGTGGTGGCGGTGGACAAGGCCGGTGCCGGCAAGCTGCTGTTCCTCGAAGAGCCCTTCACCTACGAGCCGCTGGCCTTCGGCCTGAAGAAAGGCGACTACGACAGCATCAACTTCATCAACAATTTCCTGCACCAGATCAAGCACGACGGGACCTACGATCGTATTCACGACAAGTGGTTCAAGAACAAGGACTGGCTGAAGGAAATGGAATAAAAGCTGGCTTCAAGCCGCAAGCCGCAAGCCACAAGCCACAAGCCACAAGCTTCAAGCTTCAAGCTTCAAGCGGACCGTGCACCGATCTGCTTGCAGCTTGCAGCTTGCGGCTTGAAGCTTTCTGGAGTACCCACGTGATCAAACACAAGAAAGCCCAGTGGCCCTGGCACGGGCTGACCGCGCTGGTCCTGGTGGGCCTGGCGTTCAGCCTGTACATGGCCACCTCGATGATTTCCTACGAGTGGCGCTGGAACCGCGTTCCGCAGTACTTCGCCTACAAGGCCGAGGAAACCCAGCGGGCAGCCGATTACGGCACCGTGCAGGAAATCGTCATTTCCGGCGATAACGCCCGCGTGACGCTGAAGGGCGAAAGCGGCGCCGAGCAGGTGCTGGATGTGGACGCGGACAGCCTGCAACTGAGCCGCGGCGACGATGTTGCCGAAGGCGATCAGATCGGTGTGACCCGCCACTGGGCCGCCGGGCCGCTGGCCTGGGGCCTGTGGACCACGCTATGGATCTCGGTCGTGTCCGGCGCCTTGGGCCTGGTGATCGGCCTGTTCGCCGGCCTGTGTCGGTTGTCGACCAACCCGACCCTGCGCGACCTGTCGACGGTGTACGTAGAACTGGTGCGTGGCACCCCGTTGCTGGTGCAGATCTTCATCTTCTACTTCTTCATCGGTACCGTGCTCAACCTGTCCCGCGAATTTGCCGGGGTGGCTGCACTGGCGTTGTTCACGGGCGCCTACGTGGCAGAAATCGTGCGGGCCGGGGTGCAGTCGATTGCCAAAGGCCAGAACGAAGCTGCACGCTCGCTGGGCCTGAATGCCGGCCAGTCGATGCGCCACGTGATCCTGCCCCAGGCTTTCAAACGCGTACTGCCGCCCTTGGCCGGCCAGTTCATCAGCCTGGTCAAGGACACCTCGCTGGTGTCGGTGATCGCCATTACCGAACTGACCAAGAGCGGCCGCGAGGCCATTACCACCTCGTTCTCCACCTTCGAGATCTGGTTCTGTGTGGCAGGCCTGTACCTGCTGATCAACCTGCCGCTGTCGCACATTGCCAGCCGGCTCGAGCGGAGGCTTGCGCAAAGTGATTGAAGTCCGTGACCTGCTGAAAATATTCGACACCCGCGGCCAGGTGGTCCGGGCTGTGGATAACGTCACCACCCAGGTGGCCAAGGGCGAAGTGGTGGTGGTGCTGGGCCCGTCGGGCTCGGGCAAGTCCACCTTCCTGCGTTGCCTTAACGGGCTGGAGCACTTCGACCAGGGCCATGTCGCCATCGACGGCCTGCAACTGGCTGACCCGAAGACCGACATCAACGCCTACCGCCGCGAAGTCGGCATGGTGTTCCAGCATTTCAACCTGTTCCCGCACATGACCGTGCTGGAAAACCTGTGCCTGGCGCAGAAGGTGGTCCGCAAGCGCAACAAGGCGGACCGTGAGGCCAAGGCGCGGGCGTTGCTGGAGAAGGTGGGCATTGCACAGAAGGCCAACGAATACCCGTCACGGCTTTCCGGCGGTCAGCAGCAGCGTGTAGCGATTGCCCGCGCCTTGTGCATGGAGCCCAAGGTCATGCTGTTCGATGAACCGACTTCTGCGTTGGACCCTGAAATGGTCGGCGAGGTGCTGGACGTGATGAAAACCCTGGCCCAGGAAGGCATGACCATGGTCTGCGTCACCCACGAAATGGGCTTTGCCCGCGAAGTGGCCGACCGGGTGCTGTTCTTCGATCACGGCAAATTGCTGGAAGACTCGGCCCCGGCCGCGTTCTTTGCCGCGCCGAAAGACCCGCGCGCGCAGGCCTTCCTGCGTCAGGTGCTTTAACCTGCACCGGCCTCTTCGCGGCTAAAGCCGCTCCTACACGCAACGTGGTCGGTGTAGGAGCGGCTTTAGCCGCGAACACCGGCAATGCCGGTGCCATCCACTGAGATGTCTGCGTCGCGGCCCTCAGATATTGAACCGCCCGACCATCCCCCGCAGCTGCTGCCCCAGCTGTTCCAGCTCGCCGCTCGACATCGCTGTCTGCTCACTGGCCGCACTGGTCTGGTCCGACACATCCCGCACATTCAGCACGCTCCGGTTGATCTGCTCGGCCACCACGCTCTGTTCTTCGCTGGCCGTGGCGATCTGCTGGTTCATGCCCTGGATGTTCGACACCGTGTTGGTGATCTGGCCCAAGGCATCGCCGGCCCTGCGGCTCAGCTCCACACTTTGTTCGGTCAGCTGCTTGCTGTTGTCCAGCAAGCGGGTGACCTCGTCGGTGCCGCTGTGCAGGCTGTCGATCAACTGGCCGATCTCTTCGGTTGCGGTGGAGGTGCGCTGGGCCAGGCCGCGTACCTCGTCGGCCACCACGGCGAAACCGCGCCCGGCTTCACCGGCCCGTGCCGCTTCGATGGCGGCGTTCAGGGCCAGCAGGTTGGTCTGCTCGGAGACCGACTTGATGACATCGAGAATGCTGCCAATCCGCTGGCTTTCGCCCGCCAGGTGATGCATGGCCGCCAGGCAATGGTCCATCTGCCCGGCCAGTTGCTCGATGCGGCCGATGGCTTCGGCCACCACCTGGTCGCCCACCTGAGCCTGCTGGTCGGCGCTGGTGGCGGCCTGCGAGGCCTGCTCGGCGTTTTGCGCCACTTCCTGAACCGTGGCGCTCATCTGGTTCATGGCGGTGGCAACCTGGTCGGTTTCCTCGCGCTGCTGGTTGATGCGCAGCTTGGTGTCTTCGCTGCTGGTCGCCAGCTGCGAGGCCGCTTGCGACAGCTGGCCGACGCCCTGGTCGATGCCCCCGATCAGTTCGCGCAGGCTCAAGGTCATCTCCCGCATGCTGGTCTGCAACTGGCCCATTTCGTCACGGCGCTGCACGGTGTCGACCTGGCTCAGGTCGCCCTTGGCGATGCGCGCCGCCACCGCCAGGGTCTGGCGCAAGGGTTGGGTGATCTGCAGGGTGATCAGCCAGGCAGCCAGGGCCCCCGCTACCAGTGCTAGCAACGCAACGCTGGTCAGCAGCGAGCGGGCGGCCAAGGCTTCGCGGTCACGTTGCTCGACCTTGCGTTTACCCAGTTCCAGGCTGAGCGCGCGCAACTCGTTGCCCATTCGCTCCATGTTGTTCTGCAATTGCTCAACCCGCACGGCGGCGCGCCGGTATTGGTCCAGGCTGGCGCGGTATTTGGCCA
Organism: Pseudomonas sp. p99-361; assembly: GCF_003935475.1. NCBI lineage: Bacteria > Pseudomonadati > Pseudomonadota > Gammaproteobacteria > Pseudomonadales > Pseudomonadaceae > Pseudomonas > Pseudomonas sp. p99-361. Next base: position 23,021 of record NZ_RHQO01000020.1, read on the forward strand.
GCTCGACACCGGGCTGCTCGCTGACAGCGCGTGGCAGGCCAAGCGGCGCCAGGCCTTTGAGCAGTTGCTCGAGGCTGGCCTGGGCTGCGTCCAGGGCGCTGTCGCCGACTTTGGCAAAGTCCTCGACCGGGACGAACGTGTAGGCGGGTACGAGGCTTTGCTGGTTGGCACCATCCACTTGCCGGCTGAGGGTGTCCATTTGCGCCAGGGCACCATTTTGCTGGCTGTGGGCCGGCATGTTCAGCAACGCCTGGGTCTGCAGCTCATCGATGGCATCGTTGAGCTTCTGCTCCTGCTCCTGCATTGCCTGGCGCAAGGCCACCCGGTTGGCGACGGTGCGCTGCAACTCGGTGAAGTCATCGCGCAGGCGCTGCAACAGGGTCAGCTTATCGGTCAGCATCTGGCGCGACTCATCGACGTTGCTGCGCTGCTGCAGGGTGCTGAGCATGCTGTTGAGCTGGTCGAAGATGTTGCCGATAGTGGCCTTGCTGGCGTCGTCGTTGAGCACGCGGAAGGTGATGCGCTCTGCGCGCAGGTCTTTGGTCAGGTCGTTGATTTGGCCGATTTCGCTGAGCTGTTGCGAGCGGACGATGGCGTCGTCCAACGCACGCCAGCCGCTGATGGTGGTGGCCAGGGTAAGCAGCAGGACCACAGCGAAGCCGAGGGCCAGCTTGGCAGCCACGCTGATGTTGCCGAGCTTGCGGTTGAGGTAGCCGAGCATGGTGAGTCTCCGTGCGAAAGGGGGAGGGCATGCAGGCGTATTGCCGGCATGACACCTTTGCCCATCGGCAGCGGAGCTGTAGGACTTGACCTGATAATCAGGTAGGAAATTTCGCTGCGGCTAGTAGGAAATGTGTCGCCTGTGCCTGGCCGCTCCGCGCCGAACTGACGCGAAGAGGCCAGGCACACCCGATCAGAGCCTGAAGCGCCCCACCAACCCTTGCAAATGGGTGCCCAGCCGCGCCAGCTCCACGCTGGAGCTGGCCGTCTCCTCACTGGCCGCCGAGGTCTGGTCGGAAATGTCCCGCACATTCATCACGCTGCGGTTGATCTCTTCGGCCACGGCCGTTTGCTCTTCTGCCGCGGTGGCGATCTGCTGGTTCATCGCCTGGATGGACGACACGGTACGGGTGATGGTTTCCAGCGAGCTGCCGGCGCGGCGGGTCAGCTCGACGCTGCTGTCAGTCAGTTGGCGGCTGCTGTCCATCACGCTGGCCACCCGCTGGGTTCCGCTTTGCAAGCCGGCAATCAGTTCTTCGATTTCTTCGGTCGACTGCTGGGTGCGCTGGGCCAGGCTGCGCACCTCGTCGGCCACCACGGCAAAGCCGCGCCCGGCTTCGCCTGCACGGGCAGCCTCGATCGCTGCGTTGAGCGCCAGCAAGTTGGTCTGTTGAGCCACCGACTTGATCACGTCGAGCACGCTGCCGATCTTGTCGCTCTCGGCCTTGAGCTGGTTCATCGCTTCGCTGGAGTTGATCACTTCGCCGGCCAGGCGCTCGATCTGCGCCACCGCTTCGCCCACCACCCGGTCACCTTCACGGGCCTGCTGGTCGGCCATCAAGGCCGCTTCCGAGGCTTGCTCGGCATTGCGTGCCACGTCGTGCACGGTCGCCGTCATCTGGTTCATGGCAGTCGCCACCTGATCGGTCTCGACCTTCTGGTTGTTGACCCCGGCGCTGGTCTGCTCGGTCACCGCCGACAGTTGCTCGGCCGCACTGGCGATCTGCGTTACCCCATCGCCGATGCCACCGATCAGCTCGCGCAAGCCTTGAGTCATGCGCTGCATGCTGGCTTGCAACTGGCCCAGCTCGTCACGGCGGTCTACCGGCAGGTTGTGGCTGAGGTCGCCGCTGGCTACCCGCTCGGCGGCGCTCAGGGTCTGGCGCAGGGGCACGACGATCTGCCGGGTAATCGCCCAGGCTGCCAGCAGGCCAAGGGCCAGCGCCAGCACGGTGGCGATCAGCAGCAGGGTCTTGGCCTGGGCGGCCGCGCTATCCCGTACGGCGGTCTGGGAGGTGGTCATCGCCTCGCTGGTCTGCAGCAGCGCTGCGCCGAGCTCGACCATGCGTTGCAAGGCTTGATCGCTGGCCGTCTGGGCAGCGCCGAACTGGTTGACCGCATCCCGGTAGCCGCCCATGGCAGTGGTAGCGTCGTCCAGGCTGGCGGCATAGTCGGCCGGCACCTTGGCCGGCAGGGCACGCAGTTCGAGCAAGGCCTGGTCGATGGCTTTGAAGGCGGTTTGCTGGTACTCGGCATTGCCGCTGTAGGTATAACCGCGTACCTGGAAGCGGGCTTGCTGCAGCAGGGCGTTGACCTCCACGGCCGACTGGTATTGGCTTATGTCGCCGCCCTGGCGCAGGCGCTGTTGCACCCGGTTCAGCAGTTCGACGGCCTTGTCGGCGCTATCGCCGAGCACTGCGCGGCTTGCCTCGCGGCGTTGGCCGGCCTGTTTCAGCTCGCCCAAGGCCTGCTGGTAGCCGCGCACGGCCTCGCGCTGCTGCTCCAGGCGCTGGTGGTCGGCAGGCTGCTCGATCTGGCCGAGCATCACTTGCACCTGGCGGTCCAGCGTAGCCAGGGCTTTTTCCACGTCTGCGATCGAGGCATCGTCACGCTCGCGTTGATAACGCTGGCGGGCGATACGCAGTTCCTGAGTGTGCTGCTGAATGACCGAGATATTCCCCAGCTTGTCGCCACGGCCGATGATGCTGTCCATGCCGTGCCAGCCGGTCAGGGTGATGGCCACGGTCAATAGCAGGACCAGGCCGAAACCCATTCCCAGTTTGCGGTTCACGCTCATATTGCCCAGCGATTGGGCTAACCATTGATACATGTAGACTCCCGGTCGGCTTGGCAGCACGAAACTTTGTTGTGTTGCCAAGGCCATCGGCCCGGGAAGGGGAAACTTGATGGGCGATTAGGTGGCGTTTGCGTCAGAAAATGCGCGAAAGCAGCGCAGTGACGGCCGTTTCCACGCGCAGAATGCGCTCACCCAGCTGCACGGGCGCCAGGCCTGCCTTGCCCAGCAGGTCGATTTCGTAAGGAATCCAGCCACCTTCGGGGCCGATGGCCAGGGTCACGGGCTGGTCCACGGCGCGCGGGCAGGCAGGGTACGGGCCGGGGTGACCGACCAGGCCCAGGGTACCAGCAGCGATCGCGGGCAGGCGGTCTTCGACGAACGGCTTGAAGCGCTTCTCGATGATCACCTCGGGCAGTACCGTGTCGCGGGCCTGTTCCAGGCCGAGGATCAGGTTGTCCCGAATGTTTTCCGGCTGCAGGAACGGCGTTTGCCAGAAGCTTTTCTCGACCTTGTAGCTGTTCAGCAGGATCAACCGCGGTACACCCAGGGTAGCCACGGTCTGGAACAGCCGGCGCAGCATCTTCGGGCGGGGTACAGCCAGCACCAGGGTCAGCGGCAATTTGGCCGGCGGTTGCTGGTCGAAGGCCACCTCCAGCTCGGCCTGGTGCGGTGCCAGGCGCAGCACCGTGGCCTTGCCCATCAAGCCGTTGACGCGGCCCACGCGCAGCTGGTCGCCGACCGCCACGCGGTGGATTTCCTGCATGTGGGTGAAGCGCCGGTCAGCCAGCACCACGCGGTCGGCCGCAACGAAGTCGGCCTGTTCAAGCAGCAGCAGGTTCACGGTTGAGTCGCTGGCGGCTGGTCGTTGGAATCGTCGGCAGTTTCGTCGTGGGCACTGCGCTTGCGCACCAGGCTGCCGCACAGCACCCCGACTTCGAACAGCAACCACATGGGCACGGCCAGCAGGGTCTGCGAGAAAATGTCCGGTGGCGTGAGGATCATGCCGACCACGAAGCAGCCTATGATCACGTAAGGGCGGATCTTCTTCAGGTACTTCACGTCGACCACGCCGATCCACACCAGCAGCACCACCGCCACCGGGATCTCGAAGGCCACGCCAAAGGCGAAGAACAACGTCATCACGAAATCGAGGTAGTTGGCGATGTCGGTCATCATGGCCACGCCTGCCGGGGTGGCTGCCGCGAAGAACTTGAACATCAGCGGGAACACCAGGAAATAGGCGAACGCCATACCGGCATAGAACAGCAGGATGCTCGACACCAGCAGCGGGATCGCGATGCGCTTTTCGTGGCGGTACAGCCCCGGTGCGATGAAGCCCCAGATCTGCTGGAGGATGAAGGGGATGGCCAGGAACAGCGACACGATCATGGTCAGCTTGAACGGCGTGAGGAACGGCGAGGCCACGTCGGTGGCGATCATCGTTGCGTTGGCTGGCAAGTGATCACGCAGGGGGGCGGAGACCAGGGTGTAGATCTGCTGGGCGAAGGAGAACAGCCCGGCAAAGATCAGGAAAATGACCGCAACGCAGCGCAGCAGGCGGGTGCGCAGTTCGGTCAGGTGCGAAACCAGCGGCATTGGCTGGTCGTGTTCCGGATTCTCGCTCATGGGGCTCGCGGCGGTTGAGGCGGTTCAGTGGTTGTGCCCGGGGTGGCCGGTGTTTCCACTGGCATGGCTGCGACCCCGGCGGGTGGCTGCACGGTGGCGGTGGTCACGGGCGGCTGTGCCGGTGGCGTCAGCGGGTTGAGGATGCGCTTGGCTTCCTCTTCCATCTGCAGGATGTGCTCGTTGTGCAGCTGGCGGCGGATGTCGTCGGCGCCGATTTCACGCTCCACTTCCATCTTGATGCTGTTGAAGCTGCGCTTGAGCCGCCCGATCCACAAACCTGCGGTGCGGGCGGCGCCTGGCAGGCGCTCGGGGCCGAGCACCAACAGGGCGACCAGGCCGACGAGCAGCAGCTCGCTGAAACTGATGCCGAACATGGGTCAGTCTTTCCGCTGTGGCTCTTGGACCGGCTGTGCCTGGCCCTCGATGGTGTGGCCTGGCTGCGGCTGGGCGGTGTTCTGCACCGGCGGCACAGGCTGGGCAGGCGGCGGGGTTTGCTCGGCCGGCTTGTGCTCTTCATCGTTCATGGCCTTGCGGAAGCCCTTGATCGACTCGCCCAGGTCACTGCCGAAGTTCTTCAGCTTCTTGGTGCCGAATACCAGCACCACGACCACCAGCAGGACGATCCAGTGTTTCCAGTCAAAGATACCCATTTCGTACTCCTGAAAAAATGTCAGTGAAGCTTCAGGGGCGCCCGGCGCCCCCCGCAAATGCATCAGGCAGAAGGCGTTCGCGCAGCCTTCTCATCATGCCCGGACAGCCCGAAGCGGCGCTCCAGTTCGTCCAGCACCGCTTGCGGATGCTGGCCCAGCGCGCTGAGCATCACCAGGCTATGAAACCACAGGTCGGCGGTTTCGTAGATGACATCGCTGTAATCCTTGCTGTGCGCGGCGTCCTTGGCGGCGATGATGGTTTCGACCGACTCTTCGCCGAGCTTTTCAAGGATCTTGTTCAGGCCCTTGTGGTACAGGCTGGCCACATAGGAGCTGTCGGGCGCCGCTTGCTTGCGTTCTTCAAGCACGGCGGCCAGGCGGTTGAGGGTGTCGCTCATGTCAGTGTCCTGCGCTGTAGATGGCATCCGGGTCCTTGAGGACCGGGTCGACGATTTTCCACTGGCCGTCTTCGTAGACGCGATAGAAGCAGCTTTCCCGGCCGGTATGGCAGGCGATATGGCCCAGTTGCTCGACCATCAGGATGATGACGTCGGCGTCGCAGTCCAGGCGCAGTTCATGCAGCTTCTGCACATGCCCGGACTCTTCGCCCTTGCGCCACAGCTTGCCACGCGAGCGCGACCAGTAGATGGCGCGTTGCTCGGCGGCCGTGAGCGCCAGCGATTCGCGGTTCATCCAGGCCATCATCAGCACCCGTCCGGTCTTGTGGTCCTGGGCGATCGCTGGCACCAGGCCATCGCTGTTCCACTTGATCTCGTCCAGCCAGTCTTTCATCGTCGACTCCAAAGCGAGCCCGCTCCTGTACCGGGCCATTTGCGCTAGTGTGCCAGCCACAGGCGCGGCTGGCTATTGGCGCACGATCAGGTAAAGGCCGGCGGCCAGCATCAGCCAGGCGGGCCAGGCTGCAGGCGCGGCCAGGCTGGCGGCCTCGGCAGCACCCGCGGCCAGTACCGCGCCCCCGCCCAGCAGGCCGGCACCCAGCAGGCGCAGCGCCCAGCGGTCGCCCTTGCGGCGCTCTGGCAGTTGCGGGTCATGCAAATGCGGTTGCGACAGGCGTTCGAGCAGGTCGCGGGTCATACCGGCCAGGTGCGGCAACTGCTCGACCTGGCTGTGCAGGTTGCCGAACATGGCCTTGGGGCTGTAGCGCTCGCGCATCCAGCGTTCTAGGTAGGGCTTGGCGGTGCTCCACAGGTCCAGGTCGGGGTAAAGCTGGCGGCCCAAGCCTTCGATGTTGAGCAAGGTTTTTTGCAGCAGCACCAACTGCGGCTGCACTTCCATGTTGAAGCGCCGTGCGGTCTGGAACAGGCGCATCAGCACCTGGCCGAAGGAAATATCCTTTAACGGTTTTTCGAAGATCGGTTCGCACACGGTGCGGATCGCGGCTTCGAACTCGTTGACCTTGGTATGCGCCGGGACCCAGCCCGAATCGATGTGCAGCTCGGCCACACGCCGGTAGTCGCGCTTGAAGAAGGCAAACAGGTTGCGCGCCAGGTAGTCCTGGTCTTCGGCGGTGAGGCTGCCGACGATCCCGCAGTCGATGGCGATGTACTGCGGGCTCCACGGTTTGACCGTGCTGACGAAGATGTTGCCCGGGTGCATGTCGGCATGGAAGAAACTGTCGCGGAACACCTGGGTGAAGAACACCTCGACACCCCGTTCGGCCAGCAGCTTCATGTCGGTGCGCTGGTCGGCCAGGGTAGCCATGTCGGTCACGGGCACGCCATAGATGCGCTCCATGACCAGCACCTTGGGGCGGCACAGGTCCCAGTACACCTGGGGCACGTACATCAGCTCGGACCCTTCGAAGTTACGCCGCAGCTGGCTGGCATTGGCCGCTTCGCGCAACAGGTCGAGCTCGTCGTAGATGGTTTTTTCGTAGTCGCCGACGATGTCCACCGGGTGCAGGCGGCGGGCATCGGCCGAGGCGCGCTCGGCGGCCTTGGCAATCAGGAACAGCCAGGCCAGGTCCTGGGCGATGACCGGCTTGAGGCCGGGGCGGACCACCTTGACCACCACCTCTTCGCCCGTTTTCAGGCGCGCGGCATGCACCTGTGCGACCGAGGCCGAGGCCAGCGGCTCGACGTCGAAGCGGCTGAACAGCTCGCCCACCTTGGCACCCAGTTGCGCTTCGATCAACGCCACGGCGTGTTTCGGGTCGAATGGCGGCACGCGGTCCTGCAGCAGCATCAGCTCGTCGGCGATGTCGGGGGGCAGCAGGTCGCGGCGGGTGGACAGCAACTGGCCGAACTTGATGAAGATCGGCCCCAGGTCCTGCAGCGCCAGGCGCAGACGTGCGCCACGGTTGAGCTCGGACGGCTTGCGTGGCAGCCAGCGCCACGGCATCAGCAGGCGCAGGCTGGCCAGCCACCAGGGCAGCAGGGGTTGATCGAACAGCAGGTCATCCAGGCGGTAGCGGATGACCACACGCTGAATGCGGAAAAGGCGGCGGACGGCGAGCAGCTTCATGCGTTATCGCTGGAATCAAGGGATCGGGAAAGGCGCTTGAGGCGCGCCTCAAGGCGTTCGGTGTCGAGTTTCAGGGCATCGAGTTCGCTGAAGGCAGCCTCGGCTTCACGCTTGCCGACCAGCGTGCGCGACTCTTCGGCCAGGTACTCGGACAAATTCTGGCTGAAGCGCGCCAGGCCCTGGCGGGTCCAGCGTGCGCGCAGGCGGATGTGGCCGGCCAGCATGGCCGTGGCCACCGGGCCGAGCCAGCGTTGCAACTCGTGCTCCCAGTCCAGTTCCAGGTCCTGCAGCACACCGAACAGGTCGAGCAGCACGGCGCTGTCGCCGTGCAGCTCGACCTGCGGGCTGTGCAACACGCCAGTCTTGTCCTTGGCCATGGCCAGTTGCGCCAGGCTGCCGGCCGGGGCGCGCAGGCTGCAGTCGACCTCGCCTTCCCAGTGGGCGGCGAGCATCAGGCCCTCTTCATCGGGCAGGATGAACACCTGCAAGGCCGGTTGGCGGCAGTCTATCTCGATGACCTTGCCCGCCAGCGCGCCCAGCCGCGGCAGGGCCGTGCTGTCCATGCGCAGGACGCGGTTCAGGCCCTGTTCGACACTGGCGAGCAGCCCGGCCAGCAGCATCAGGGCTTGATTCCCCGGTGCACGGCAACAATGCCGCTGGTCATGTTGTGGTAGGTGACGCGGTCGAAGCCGGCCTCGACCATCATGCTTTTCAGGGTTTCCTGGTCGGGGTGCATGCGGATCGACTCGGCGAGGTAACGGTAGCTTTCGGAGTCGTTGGTGATCAGCTTGCCGGCCAGGGGCATGAAGGCGAACGAGTAGGCATCGTAGGCCTTGGACATGAGCTTGTTGGTCGGCTTGGAGAACTCCAGGATCAGCAAGCGGCCACCGGGCTTGAGTACACGCAGCATCGAACGGATGGCTGCATCCTTGTGGGTGACGTTGCGCAGGCCGAAGGCGATGGTCACGCAATCGAAGTGGTTGTCCGGGAACGGCAGCTTTTCCGCGTCGGCCTGCACGAATTCGATGTTGCCGGCCACGCCGCGGTCCAGCAGGCGGTCACGGCCAACCTTGAGCATCGAGTCGTTGATGTCGGCCAGTACCACTTGCCCGGTCGGGCCGACCAGGCGCGAGAACTTGGCGGCAAGGTCGCCGGTACCACCGGCGATGTCCAGCACGCGGTTGCCGCTGCGCACACCCGAGAGCTCGATGGTGAAGCGCTTCCACAGGCGGTGCATGCCGCCGGAGAGCACGTCGTTCATCAGGTCGTACTTGGCAGCTACCGAATGGAATACCTCGGCAACTTTCTTGGCTTTCTGGCTTTCAGGGACGTCCTGGTAGCCGAAATGGGTGGTGGGTTCGGCGTGGTCGCCTTTGCGCTGGTCGTTCATATCGCTTCACCGGAAAAAATTACCGCCATTCTAGGGCGAACGGGCGGATTTGTCTTGGCAGGGTGTGCCTGTGGCCGGGGGCGGGCATAATGCCGATTATGTCTACATCTTCAGGAACACCCGCATGACCCAGATCAGCGTCGAACGCAAACACTCCCTCGGCCGTGACGCCGCCCGTGCCAAGGCCCAGGCGCTGGTCGACAAGCTCAGCCGCGAGTACGACCTCCAGGCCACCTGGAACGGTGACCGGGTCGATGTGGCGCGCAGCGGCGCCAAGGGTAGCGTGCAGATCGGCGAAGACAGCATCCGCGTGGAGCTGAAACTGGGCATGATGCTGTCGATGATGAGCGGCACCATCAAGGGCGAGATCGAGCGGGCGCTGGACAAGGCACTGGCCTGACGCCCGCTTTATTCAGCTGGCGGGGAACGGGATCAGGTCTTCGATCTGGTCCAGGCGCAGGTCACCCCGGTACACTTGGCAACGCTCCGCCGAAGCCTGTGCCCGTTGCAAGCGCTCGTCGCGGCCCATGGCCTCCGGAAACTTCAAATGGCCTTTGGCAAAGCGCCGGGCATTGGCGGTGGCGGTGGTGTAGTGGAAGTGCGCCTCCCAGAGCTTCTGCCTGGGCTGCAGGCGATAGATGTCGTACACATCCAGAAAGTCATTGGCCTTGAGCTGTTTGCGCGCCCTGTTCGGGGTGATTTCGACCTCGCGGGCCTCTACCAGAAAGCGCAGGGCCTTGCTGTCCGGGTAGCGGGTGCCAAGGTAGGCGCTGGTCAAGAGGCGCTGCTTTTCAGCGCGCACTTCGGTAATGGCCTGTTCGATCCTGCTGGCCAGTGGTTGCTCCCGTTCAGGGCCGCTGCGCAGGTGACCGGCGATTTCCGCCAGGTCCTGCAAGTAGAAATCCAGCAGGTCGGCCAGGCTGTTGGGCCCATCCAGGTGGCGCGCGGCGTGGTTGAGCCTGGCCGCCTGCTGGCTCAGCAGATCATTGCCGATGCGCCGCAGGCGCGCGTAGTCAGGCGCCGGCGTGGCGGGGGCAATGGTGTCCCAGTGATCGCCTTGCTGCTGGTAGCGTGCAACGGTTTGCTGGGTCATCGGGTCGATCTGCACGGTTTCGCCAGCCTCCTCGGTTTCCTCCACCACCAGCGACCTGCCCCGCGCCGTGCGGATCACCTTGCGTCGGACGGCCCGCACCCTGTGGGTCAGCGGTTGCTCGGGTACTGCATCCTGGCGATCGGTCGCGGCCGCCAGGTTGGCCATGTCATCCTCGCCCAGGCTTATCAGTATATTGAGCTCAACGATGTAGGCCTCGAGTTGGCTGCTGTCCACCGCAGGCATGTTGCGTGAAAGCAGGTACTGGGCATTGCTCAGGGCCAGCTTGTATTCGCGAAGGGCGCTTTCCAGGGGCGCCTTCTGCTGTTCGGGCGTCAGGCCGGCAGCAGCCAGGCTGTCGTGGCTCAGCAGCGCTTCGTGAAAATGCTTGCTGCGCAGGGTTTGCTGGGCGAGCAGGGTACTTTCGAAATCGTCTGCGCTGAGCCGGTCCCTGCGGACGACGAGTTGATGCAGGTCACTGATGATCTGGGCGCGGGTAATGAGGGTCGAGTACTGCCGGGTGCTGATGATGCCGTCGAGCTTCTTGCGTTTGCCGGGGAACTGGATCTGCCCGTCTTGCATGGCCTCGGCAAGATTATGGTCCAGGCGTTGGCTGACACTGAGGATGCGCCTGTGCACAGCCAGTGCGGCTTCGATGTGCTTGCTGAAGTCCAGGTACAGCTCTGCCTGCTCCTGGCCGGACGGCAATTGCACCAGGCGACGGGACTGGGTCTTGAGCACCTCGTAGTCATTCATGTCGAGCAGGCGGCGGAACTGCTGCAGGTCAGTTTGCAGCAACTGCTCCCACCATTGGCCTCGCGCGAATGAAGCGGTGGCTTGCGGGTCGAACCTTAGGTACTTTGGTTCGCCCATGCGGGTGTAGAGTTGAATCTGCTCCCTGATCAGCGCGGCCTGTTTCTCATAGGTGAGTGCCAACACATCGAGGTTGGCGCGTGTCTCCTGGCGAAGCGCCTGCAGCGCGCGCAGGCTTTCCTGCAGGTGTTCCGGCAAATTGTCGAGCGAAGCGCCGGGGTGCTCATCGAGCGACTTCAGGAATGCCTCGAGTGCCTGGTCGTAGGGTTCCACCCGCTTCAGGTAGACACCGATGAAGGTTTCCGTATTGTTGATCTTCTGATCATTGGCGACACGGGTCGCCAGCAGGGTGTTGAATGCCTGGGTTTTTTCGTCGATCAGCGCTCGTGCGCTTTTCGGCATGCCCCCGGCAAGGTGCAGGTCCAGCATCCATTCGCCATTCCAGCGCTTCAGCCAAGGGCCACGGCTGCGTTCGCGGCTGGGGAGGTAGTAACCGTCAGGCTCCGCACCCCAAGACTGCGACCATTCGCTCTGGCTCAGCGGCGGCCCCATGATGCGCATGCCGCTCCAGCTCTCGACCACTTCGTAAGGCACGTGCTGCAACTGCACGTAGTAGCGCCCATCCAGGGCGTACAGACCGCGCATGCGCCCGCTGGCCACCGGTTGCAGCCCACTCAGGCTGACCGTGGCGCGCAGGCGTTCGAGGGCGGCGCGGGCGTCGTGCGGCAGGTTGCCGAGCCGTTGGTCATGGCCCCATTGGCTGACATTCAGCGCTGTCGGCTGGGCTGGCTCGGCGAGGTCTGTCCAGGTTTGCTGTTCCGGTAACCGATCAGCCAGCACGGCCGGCGCCCGACGCGGCGGGGCCTGGTATGCGGGTTCCGGCGGTGTGCGGGCAACGGCAAAGCCGTGGGCCAGCAGCATGGCCAGGTTCAGCAGGATATCTGCGCCAGCGAGCCATTTTTCCTGGTCGCTGCCGGCGGTCAACGCGGTGAGGTCATGCCGGATGCCGAGCAGGGCGGTCACCAGCCAGGCCAGCATGCCTGCCGCGCCACGCAGCAGCGGCGTGACCGTATTGAACGCCACCCAGGCGAACTGCTCGACCAGCGCCCAGCGCAGTTGTTGGTTGGACACGCTCTGCCGTGAGGCCAGCAACAGCAGAACCTCGGCCCGGGCTTGGTAAATACGGCTGTCCAGGTCGTCGGCCCAGGGGCTGAAAGCCAGTGTGACCGGCACCCTCAGGCGCTCGATGGCAAGCCCCACCAAGGCAGCCCCGGGCGCCAGCAGATGGGCCACCTCGGCCAGCCCGGAATGCAGGTGGGGGTGAACAAAGCCGCCATCGGCGTAAATGGGGCGGGCGTCGTCATCCAGCCAGATGAGGATGTCCTGCTGCAGGGCGTGTTCGGTACGGATGCAGGTGATCAGTTGTTGGCGGCTATCGAACTGCCTGATGGGCTGCCGGGTGTGCATCGGCCGGTACAGTAGCCAGGCCCCGGTGGTGGGTACTTCGATGACGAACATGCCATGCACCGGGTTGCTCTTCGGGCCGCCGGGCACGCTGTTGAATGCCAGCGGCGCCAGCTTCAGCGTGCCGCTGGCATGGGTTTGCCGCCGGCAAAAATCGGCGATGACCTGCCAGGTGCGCTCGTCCAGCTGGGCCATGATCTTGGCCTGCAGCGCGCTCAGCAGCAGGCTTGTGCGCCATTCTTCGGCAAAGCGCTGGCGCCGTTGGTCGGCGTCGTTGCCACGTTGCAACTGCTCGTGAACGAATAGCGGGTACTGGCCGCCGATATCCACGCTGTCGATCAGGGCGGCGACGTAATCGAGGTTCATCCAGCTATCCAGTGGCTGCTGGTCGGCGCGTTGGATCGCCGCTGCGACCTGCTCGTCGCCTGGCGGCAGGCGGGCGATGGCCAGTTCTGTCAGGCTGATGGTTTTCAGGTGCTCGAGCCGCGCCGGGCCGGTGGAGGAAACCTGCACCACCTGGGCAAGGCTGATCAGCAGCTGATCAGGGTCGTACGGGACCTGCGCAGGGTGGTCATTGCGCATGTGTTCCCGCAAGCGGCGAACCGCGTATTGCTGCAGGTCCTCGATGCCGTCCAGGGACGAACCACCCTGGGCCAGCATCTGCCTGGCCGACAGCGCCAGCAACGCCGTGTGGTACTCGAAGCGATCAGTCAGGCTGGCGTTGCCGAGCCAGTCCGGAAACCCTATGGCCGGGGTCGATGGCTGAAGCACAAAACTTGCCGGGAACACCCATGAAGGGTCGCTGAGGGTGTAGAAGCGCTCATCCAGGTCGCTGGCCTTGTCGCCTGGGCGAAGCTGCAGCCGATCGATTCTTTGCAGCAGGCCATTGAGCAGCTGCCGGGCCTGGTAGGCGAACGGGTCCTCGCGCAAGGGCGTGCAGGCCCAGGACATCGAGTCGAACGCATGCTGCTCGCCGAGCGCTTCGCGCAGGGCCCGGGAAAAAGCAGCCAGATCATCGAAGCTGCGCACGGTGCCCGAAGGCTGGCACCACAGAATGAGCTCACGGGTACCTTGCCTGCCCGTGACCAGCAGGTCCGGCAGCACCCATTGCAGGGTGTCCCCAGGGCTGGCAAGGGAAACCTGCAGCGCTTGCACCTGTGCCGCGGCGTGGGTTTGGGCCAGTAGCGGGTACAGCAGGGCTTTCTGGTCATGGTCCAGGCCCTGGCGCTCAAGCGTACCGAGCAGGGCGGCCTTGAGCACTTGCTGCAGCCATTGCAGGCGGGTCACGTCCGAGTCTTTCTCGCAGCCATTCCAGAAGCTGACCTGCGCCCGCTGGAAGGTCTCGCTGAGGGTAGAAAGCATGTTGTCGAAGTCGGTGTTCAGGTCTTCCATGCGCAGGTCGATGGCCGGGGCGCTGTCTTGCGGGCGAAAGACCAGCGGTGGGTTCAGGCTCAGCTGGTCGGTCGGCTGCAGCGCCATGGGCTGGCCAGTGAAAAAATGCGTCAGCAGGGTATCGACCAGCTGGCCTGACGCTGTCGGCGGCTGCCCATTCACCCCGCGCAGGATGCTGAAGCCCTGGATCGATTGCAGCTGTGGGTGCTGGCTGCGCGTCCACGGGTAGCGTGCCGCGATGACCTCGAAGCCTGCGCAGGCGATGACCTCGCGCAAGCGCGGGCGATTGGCGAACTGGGTGGCTACAAGCTGCCTGAACGAGAGGGGCGATGACGATGGCATGGCAGGAGGCTCCGATTGATGGGAGCCGAATGCTGGAGCAGCGGGCTGCTGCGTCTGTGGTAGATAAAGCAGTGCGCCGATCTTAGGGTGAAGATTCTAATTCCTGCCTCTACCTTATGCTCAAGCCCAACCTCCATGGGCGGTTCCTCCTCCACTCATGAGCATGAGGTACAGAGCATGGCCAAAGTGAATGTGAAGAAAAAGGCGGACGCGCCGGGCACGCTGGGTGAGGTGCGGGGTTACGCACGCAAGATCTGGCTGGCCGGCATCGGCGCCTATGCGCGTGTCGGCCACGAAGGCGCCGACTATTTCCAGGCGCTGGTCAAGGCCGGCGAAGGTGTCGAGAAGCGGGGCAAGAAGCGCATCGATAAAGAGCTGGACGCCGCCAACCAGCAGATCGATGACGCCGCCCAGGAAGTGAGCCGCGTACGTGGCAAGGTTGAAATTCAACTCGACAAGATCGAAAAAGCTTTCGACGCACGGGTAGGGCGCGCCTTGAATCGCCTTGGCATACCGTCTAAACATGACGTTGAGGCGCTGTCGATCAAGCTTGAACAGCTGCACGAGCTGCTTGAGCGCGTCGCGCACAAACCATAAGGAGAGCAGGATGGCTGGCAAGAAGAATACCGACAAAGCAGGCAGCTCCTGGGTCGGCGGGATCGAAAAATACTCCCGCAAGATCTGGCTGGCGGGGCTGGGTATCTATTCGAAGATCGACCAGGACGGCCCCAAGCTTTTCGACTCGCTGGTGAAAGATGGCGAGAAGGCCGAAAAGCAGGCCAAGAAGAGCGCCGAAGATGTGGCCGAAAGCGCCAAGTCTTCGACCACGTCGCGGGTGTCTGGCGTGAAGGACCGGGCGCTGGGCAAGTGGAGCGAACTCGAAGAGGCTTTCGATAAACGTCTGAACAGCGCCATCTCGCGCCTGGGTGTACCGAGCCGCAACGAAATCAAGGCCCTGCACCAACAGGTAGACAGCCTGACCAAGCAGATCGAGAAGCTGACCGGTGCCTCGGTGGCGCCGGTTTCGTCGCGAGGGGCCGCAGCCAAGCCGGCAGCCAGCAAGGCGGCAGCCAAGCCACTGGCCAAGGCGGCAGCGGCCAAACCCGCAGGCAAAACCGCTGCGGCGAAACCTGCAGCCAAGGCGGCCGCGGCAAAACCTGCGACCAAGCCTGCGGCTGCCAAACCTGCAAGCAAGGCGGCAGCAGCGAAACCTGCCGCCAAGCCTGCGGCAAAGCCGGCAGCAGCCAAACCGGCAGCAGCCAGGAAGCCTGCAGCGAAGAAAGCACCGGCCAAGCCGGCGGCCAGCGCTGCACCTGCCGCAACCGATGCCCCGGCCCCGGCTGCAGCCCCGGCCAGCAACACGCCGTCGGCGGCCAACGGGACCGGTACCCTGATCTGATACCGCAACGCCCTCTTCGCGGGTGGCCCCGCGCCTACAGGTTCAGCACAACCCTGTAGGCGCGGGTTCACCCGCGAATGCGTTGGCGGCGGCAGCACAGCCCCTGCAGGGCTAGTCCTCCAGATACTTCATCGCCAACTGCTCGGCTGCCCCCCGGGCCTGAGCCTGCAGGTGCGGCGCCACCAGCATCATCACCTGGTACACCACGATTCCCACATCCCCTTCGCGCCCCAGCACCCGCTGGTAATCCAGCGAGAACAGCAGCGTCAGGGTGATCTGTTCCACCAGTTGCCCCAAGGCCTGGGTGTCACTCTGTACCAGGCCCTGGCCCTTGAGGCTGGCCAGCAGTGCCGCCAGCGTGCGCTTCAGGGCGTTGATCAGGCTGCGCATGCCGCGGGCCAGTTTGGGCAGGCGCCCGGTCAGGTTCGACAGGTCCTGGAACAGAAACCGGTACTGCGCCATGTGCTCGACGATCAGGTGCAGGAACAGCCAGTAGTCCTCGGCATCCAGGCGCACTTCCAGCGGCGGGTCCAGCAGCGGCATCAGCGCTTCCTCGAAGCGCTCGAACAACCCCAGTACCAGGGGCTCCTTGCCGTGGAAGTGGTAGTAGAGGTTGCCCGGGCTGATACCCAGCTCGTTGGCAATCTCCAGGGTCGATACGTTCGGCTCGCCCTGCTGGTTGAACAGCTGCAGGGCGCACTCAAGGATACGATCGCGGGTTTTCATCCGGTCGGTCTGCTCATCGGGTCAGCACATAGGTGCCGGGCGCAGGGGCCAGGGGCGGGTGGGTGGCGTTGCCCAGGTCGTTGCGTGGCGCCTTGAGCGGCCCGGAGCGCTGGGTGATCCACGCCAGCCACAACGGCCACCAGCTACCCTCGCTGCGCGTAGCCTCGTGGAACCAGGCGCGCGGGTCACTGCTCAGGCTGGGGTTGGTCAGGTAATAGGCCTTGGGGTTGCCTGGCGGGTTGATGATGCTCTGGATATGCCCGCTGTTGGCCAGCACGAAGCGGCGCTCACCGCCCAGCAGCAAGGCCGACCGGTACACCGCGTCCCAAGGGGTGATGTGGTCGTTGCTGCCGGCAACGGTAAAACTGTCCACGCTGACCTGTTGCAGGTCGATTGGCGTGCCGCAGACCTCCAGCCCGGCCGGGTAGGTCAACGGGTTGAGCTTGAAGAAATCCAGCAGGTCGCAATGCAATGCGGCAGGCAGGCGCGTGCTGTCGGCGTTCCAGTAGAGAATGTCGAACGCAGGCGGTGTCTTGCCGAGCAGGTAGTTGTTGACCCAGTAGTTCCAGATCAGGTCGTTGGGGCGCATCCAGGCAAAGACCCGCGCCACTTCGGCGCCGTCCAGCACGCCGCGCTGGTGAGAGCGGCGTTTGGCTGCCTGCAGGGTCTGCTCGTCGGCGAACAGGCTGGCCGGGCTGTCGAACTTGCTGTCCAGCAGGCTGACCAGGTAGGTGGCACTGCGCACCCGGCGCAACTGGTTCCTGGCTTGCAGGTGGCCTTGCAAGGCGGCCATGGTCAGGCCGCCGGCGCAAGCGCCCATGAGGTTGGGGTCGCGGTTGCCGCTGATGCGGCGGCAGGCATCCAGGGCTTCTTCCAGCGCCTGCACGTAGCTGGACAGGCCCCATTCACGGTGGCGCGGGTCTGGGTTGCGCCAGCTGACCATGAACACCTGCAAGTTGTTCTTGAGCATGTACTGGACGAAGCTGTTGTTCGTGCTCAGGTCGAAGATATAGAACTTGTTGATCTGCGGCGGCACCACCAACAGCGGGCGGCTGTGCTGTTTTTCACTCATCGGCCGGTACTGGATCAGCTCCAGCAGCTCGTTGCGAAATACCACGGCCCCAGGGGTGGCGGCCAGGTTGCGGCCCACGTCAAAGGCCCGCTCATCGACCTGGCGCGGCAGACCATCGTTGTGGCGCAGGTCTTCGAGCAGGTGGGCCAGGCCGCGCACCAGGCTCTGGCCACCGGTGTTGAACAGTTCCTTCACGGCCAGCGGGTTGAGCAGCGAGTTGCTGGGGGCCAGCGCATCGTTGAGCAGGTTGAACAGAACGTGGGCGCGGGCCCGGTCATCGTCATGCAACTGGCTTTCGTCGATCCACTGGCGGGTCTGCTGCTGCCAGGCCAGGTAGGCTTGCAGGCCTCGGCGGTAGAACGGGTTCAGGCTCCATGCAGGGTCGCTGAACCGGTTGTCACGCGGGTTGGGTTGAAGCGGTGAATCGCCCAGCATCACCCGCCCCAGTTGCCCGCCAAGGGCCAGCAGGTGATGGGCGGTATGCAACGGATGGCGCAGTCCGTGGCGGCCGACATTGCGTAGCGTGGCCAGCAGGTCGCGGCCGCGCAGGCCGAGCATGGCATGCTGCACGGTCATTCTGCTGGCAGGGAGCGTTTGTGATCCTTTGGCCGGTTTGTCTGTCATGGCAACACTCCCTTGTCTGACCCATTGCGCGTTGTAGCCCCTTTCGCGGTGCTGGCGCTTACCCTCCCGAGGCCGGGCGCGGGTGCATCACGGCGCGCTGACGTTCTTGCTGCAGGAACTTCATGATGATTGGCGCGACAGCCTCGGCTCGGGTGATCAGGAACAAATGGCCGTCGTCGATAATATGTAGCTCGGCGTTGGGAATCCGCCAGGCCAGCAGGCGCATGTTAACCAGCGGGATAAGCGGGTCGTCGTCGCCCGCCAGCACCAGGGTCGGCTGCTGGATCTTGTGCAGCCAGTGAATGCTGGTCCAGCCCAGGCCGGCGAACAGCTGCCAGTAGTAGCCCATCTTGCCGCCGGAGCGCACCTTGGCTGCGTGGTGCATGGCCAGCTCCGGGTCCCGGCGAAAACCGCCGCCGTAGATCAGCGGGGCAATGCGCAAGACATGGGACGGCTGCACATAGCGCCTGGGGCTGGCCATCATCCATAGCACCTTGGGCTTGCCGGGTACCATCACCGCACCGGCGGCAGTGGCGGCGAGTATCAGCTTCCTGCAGCGTTCGGGGTAGTCGTGGGCGAACTGCTGGGCCAGGGCACCGCCCCAGGACACCCCAATGACATTGACCTGGCCGTAATCGAGGTAATCGAGCATCCGTGCCGTCAGCTTGGCCAGCCCGGGGAAGCGATACGGGTGGCGTGGAGTGGACGAGCCGCCGACACCGGGTACGTCGAAAGCGATCACTTCCAGGTCCGGGTCCAGTGCTTCGATGAACGGGAATACCAGCTCCAGGTTGGCGCCGATGCCATTGAAGATCAGCAGCGGCGTCAAGTGCGGCTTGCCGGGGCGGACGGCGGTGCGGATGGACTGGTTGTCCAGCTCGACGGTCCGGAAGATATACGGTTGCGTCATGCGCGTGACTCTTGGGTGAAATGAACACCGTGGCGCCCTGCGGGCCGCCACGGCGCTGCCACTCAACGCTCGTGAACGTAGGTGCCTGGGGCCGCCTCGCCCGCAGCATAGGCACGGTTGCCCAGGCGGGTCGGCGCTTTTTTCAGTTCGCCTGCGCGCTCGGCCAGCCAGCCTTGCCAGTGCAGCCACCAAGAGTCGGCATGCTTGGTGGCATTTTCCTGCCAGGCCAGCGGATCACCCGGGCGGTCGTCACCGGTCATGAAGCGTGCCTTGGGGTTGCCCGGCGGGTTGAGAATGCTCTGGATATGCCCGCTGTTGGACAGCACGAACTCGATCTTGCCCCCGAACAGGTGGGCCGAGCGGTAGCACGACTGCCACGGGGGAATGTGGTCAGCGGTACCCGCCACGCTGAAAATGTCGCACTGCACGTTTTTCAGGTCGATGGGGGTGCCGCACACTTCCAGGGCGTTGGGGCGCGTCAGCGGGTTGGTCTTGAACATTTCGATCAGGTCGCCATGGAAGGCGGCAGGCAGGCGCGTGGTGTCGTTGTTCCAGAACAGGATGTCGAACACCGGCGGCTCGTTGCCGAGCAGGTAGTTGTTCACCCAGTAGTTCCAGATCAGGTCGTTGGGGCGCATCCAGGCGAACACCTTGGCCATCTCGCTGCCTTCCAGCACACCGGCCTGGTAGGAGTGGCGCTTGGCGGCTTCCAGGGTCTGCTCGTCGACGAACAGCGCCACCTGGGTATCCATCGTGGTATCCAGCACGCTGACCAGCAGGGTCAGGGCATTGACCTTGTGCTCGCCGAGGGCTGCGTAGTGCCCTACCAGTGCCGTGCAGGTGATGCCGCCCGAGCAGGCACCGAGCATGTTCAGGTCCTTGCTGCCGGTAATCGCCAATACGGCGTCGACGGCTTCCTTGAGTGCGTCGATGTAGGTGGACAAGCCCCATTCACGCTGGGCCTTGGTCGGGTTGCGCCAGCTGATGATGAAGGTTTGCTGCTGCGAGCGCAGGCAAAAACGAGCCAGGCTCTTTTCCGGGCTCAGGTCGAATACGTAGAACTTGTTGATCTGCGGCGGCACCACCAGCAGTGGCCGGGCGTGCACCTGTTCGGTGATCGGGCTGTACTGGATCAGTTCCAGCACATCATTGCGGTACACCACCGCGCCTTCGCTGGTGCCCAGGTTCTTGCCCACCTCGAAGGCGTCCATGTTCACCTGGCTAGGCATGCCGCCGTTGTTGACCATGTCCTTGGCCAGGTTGGACAAGCCGTCGAGCAGGCTCTTGCCACCGGTCTCGAAGAAGCGCTTGACCGCCGCCGGGTTGGACAAGGTGTTGGTCGGCGCCATGGCTTCGGTCATCAGGTTGATGACGAACTGGCCGCGGCTGATGTCCTGAGGTGACAGGTCACTGCTGCCGATCCAGTCCTGCAGTTCGTTGCGCCAGGCCAGATACGTCTGCAGGTAGCGGCGGTACAGCGGGTTGCTGCTCCAGGCCGGGTCGTTGAAGCGTCGGTCGTCGCTACCCGGGGCCAGGCTGGATTTGCCCAGCAGGACGTTTTTCAGTTCCAGGCCAAAATGGGCCACATGCTTTGCGCTGTGCAGCGGTTGGCGCACGGCCTGGCGCAATACGGTGCGTGCCGAACTCAACAGGTCTTTGCGGCGAATGCCGATGATCGGGTTCAGCCCCAGGGTGTTTTCTGAGGCCTGCCGCTGCAGCTCATCGTTGTTCTTGTTACTCATCTACGACGCTCCGTTGTCCTGAGACGAGTACCGGTTGCTGTGACGGGGGCACAGCCCTGAGCCCGGTACTGCTACTCGGGTGACCAGTGATAAGGAACAGCGGTGCTGCGGGGTTCTGTATACCTGCAGCGTGATGCAGGGAACTTGCCACTCACATTGGTTACCCGACTTTCATGTAATACGCAAGACAGCCCGTCACTGGGCCGTCTGTCAGCCATTCAAACAGATGGATCTAGAAAATGCGCTCTAAACCTTGCAGCCCTTGCGCTAGAGCATGAATTTGACGACCGACTCCGCCGGGTCGCGGGACTTGCCGGCCTTGTGCAGCTCGTCGAGGTATTCGGCCCACAGCTCGTTTTGGCGCAGGCACAGCTGTTCCAGGTATTCCCAGGTGAACAGGCCGCTGTCATGGCCGTCGTCGAAGGTCAGTTTCAGTGCATATTGGCCGGCTGGCTCGATGCCGCTGAGGCCGACGTTGAGCTTGCCGAATTGCAGGATGGGGTTGCCGTGGCCTTGGACCTCGGCGGAGGGGGAGTGCACGCGCAGAAACTCGGCGGGCAGGGTGTAGACCTCACCGGGCGCATAGGTAAGGCTGAGAGTTTTCGAGGCTTTGTGCAGGTTGATGGCGGTGGGCATGCGGGCCATGGGCTGAATCTCTTCTTGGCGACAAGACTCAAGCTTCAAGCTTCAAACCTCAAGCTGCAAGAGGAGATGGCCAAGACATGTAACGGCCATGTTTTGCGGTGCTGCAAGCGACGCCTAACAGCTCGTCGCTTGCAGCTTGCCGCTTATAGGATGTAACGCGACAGGTCTTCGTTCTGCGCCAGCTCACCCAGGTGGCTGTTCACATAGGCCGCGTCGATCTGGATCGGCGTTTCGTCATGGGCGCTGGCCAGGTCACCGGCACTGAACGACACCTCTTCAAGCAGGCGCTCCAGCAGGGTATGCAGGCGACGGGCACCGATGTTCTCGGTTTTCTCGTTGACCTGATAGGCAATTTCGGCCAGGCGCTTGATGCCGTCGGCGACGAACTCGATGTTCAGGCCTTCGGTTTTCAGCAGCGCCTGGTACTGCTCGGTCAGCGAAGCGTGCGGCTCGCGCAAAATACGCTCGAAGTCTTCCGGGGTCAGTGCCTTGAGCTCTACACGGATCGGCAGGCGGCCTTGCAGCTCGGGTACCAGGTCGCTGGGCTTGCTCAGGTGGAACGCGCCCGAGGCAATGAACAGGATGTGGTCGGTCTTGACCATACCCAGCTTGGTGTTGACGGTGCAGCCTTCGATCAGCGGCAGCAGGTCGCGCTGCACGCCTTCACGGGACACATCGGCACCGCCGACATTACCGCGCTTGGCGACCTTGTCGATTTCGTCGATGAACACGATACCGTGCTGCTCGACCGCCTCCAGGGCCTTGGCCTTGAGCTCTTCCTCGTTGACCAGGCGGCCCGCTTCTTCATCGCGGACCATCTTCAGCGCTTCTTTGACCTTCAGCTTGCGCGCCTTGCGCTTGCCCTTGCCCATGTTGGCGAACAGGCTTTGCAGCTGGTTGGTCATTTCTTCCATGCCGGGCGGCGCGGCAATTTCGACACCTACGGCATCGGCGACTTCGATCTCGATTTCCTTGTCATCCAGCTGGCCTTCGCGCAGGCGCTTGCGGAACAGCTGGCGGGTGTTGGAGTCGCTACTGGTCTGCGCGGCTTCCTCGTTGAAGCTGGTCACCCTCGCCTGCGGCAGCAGGGCATCGAGGATACGGTCTTCGGCGGCGTCTTCGGCGCGGTGGCGCACGCGGATGATCTCCTGCTCGCGCAGCATCTTCAGTGCGGCATCGGCCAGGTCGCGGATGATCGACTCGACGTCACGGCCGACGTAGCCGACTTCGGTGAACTTGGTGGCTTCGACCTTGAGGAACGGGGCGTTGGCCAGCTTGGCCAGGCGGCGGGCGATTTCGGTCTTGCCGACACCGGTCGGGCCGATCATCAGGATGTTCTTCGGCGTCACTTCGGCGCGCAGCTCAGCCGGCAGCTGCATCCGCCGCCAGCGGTTGCGCAGGGCAATGGCCACGGCGCGCTTGGCGTCGTCCTGGCCGATGATGTGGCGGTTGAGTTCGTGGACGATCTCGCGGGGGGTCATGGACATGATCAATTGGGTCCTTGGGCAGATGAGTCAGCGTGGAAAAGCCCCATCACCGGGATGGGGCGCCAGAACAGCTGAGTCAGTCGGCCAGGTCCTGCTCCTCGATGGTCAGGTTATGGTTGGTGAACACGCAGATGTCGCCGGCGATGTTCAGGGCGGTTTCGGCGATTTCACGGGCCGAGAGGTCGGTCTTGTTCAGCAGTGCGCGGGCGGCAGCCTGGGCGTAGGCACCACCGGAACCCATGGCGATCAGGCCATCCTCGGGTTCGACCACGTCGCCGTTGCCGGTGATGATCAGCGAGGCATCCTTGTTTGCCACGGCCAGCATGGCTTCCAGGCGGCTCAGGGAACGGTCGGTACGCCATTCCTTGGCCAGCTCGACGGCGGCACGGATCAGGTGGCCCTGGTGTTTCTCCAGCTGCCCTTCAAAGCGCTCGAACAGGGTGAATGCGTCGGCGGTGGCACCGGCGAAGCCGGCGATGACCTGGCCGTGGTACAGGCGGCGCACTTTCTTGGCGTTGCCTTTCATTACCGTGTTGCCGAGGGATACCTGGCCGTCGCCGCCCATGACGACTTTGCCGTTACGGCGGACAGAAACGATGGTGGTCAAGGGGAGAGTCTCCACGCAGCGGGGCGAAAGTGCCTGATGCAGACTCATATGGGGGTGGGGGGGAGAGTTTCAAGCTTCAAGCTACAAGCGACAAGAAAAAGCAGATCGGTGGGTGGCTTGCTTCTTCTTCAAGCTGCAAGCTGCAAGCTGCAAGCTGCAAGCTGCAAGCTGCAAGCTGCAAGCTACAAGCTACAAGCTACAAGCTACAAGCTACAAGCTACAAGCTACAAGCGGCAAGAAAAAGCAGATCCGTGGGAGGCTTGCTTCTTCTTGCGACTTTCGACTTTCGACTTTCGGCTTGCAGCTTGCAGCTAGCCCTCAGGCCTCGTGGCAAACGTGCCCATCGACCAAGGTATAACGCACCGCACCCGGCAGGCAGTGGCCGATGAACGGGCAGTTCTCACCCCGCGACAGCCATTGCTCGCCGGCAACGGTCGAGGCTTGCGGGTCGAACAGTACCAGGTCGGCCGCGCCGCCTGCCTTCAGCTCACCCGCAGGCAGGCGCAGGGCGGCAGCCGGGCCGCTACTCAGGCGGGCGAGCAGGGTGGGCAGGTCGAGCAGGCCGTCCTGCACCAGGGTCATGGCCAGCGGCAGCAGCAACTCAACGCTGCTGATACCCGGTTCGGTAGCACCGAAAGGGGCCAGCTTGGCATCGCGTTCGTGCGGCTGGTGGTGGCTGGATATCGCCTGGATCACGCCAGACTTGACCGCTTCACGCAGGCCGTCACGGTCAGCAGCAGTACGCAGCGGTGGCTGCACGTGGTACAGGCTGGAGAACTCGCGCAGCGACTCGTCGGTGAGAATCAGCTGGTACAGCGCCACGTCAGCGGTTACCGGCAGGCCAAGTGCCTGGGCCTGGGCGATCAGGCGCGCGCCACGGGCGCTGGTGATCTGGCTGAAGTGCGCGCGCACGCCGCTCTGCTCGACCAGCAGCAGGTTGCGCGCCAAGGCCACGGTTTCGGCACTTTCCGGAATGCCCGGCAAGCCAAGGAAACTGGCCATGGCGCCTTCGTGGGCCAGGCCGCCCTGGGCCAGGTCGCGGTCCTGGGAATGGAACACCACGGTCAGGTCGAAGGTGGCGGCATACTCCAGGGCGCGGGCCAAGGTACGGTTGTTGGGGATTTCCTTCAGGCCGTTGCCGAATGCCACGCAGCCGGTATCACGCAGGGCCACCAGCTCCGCCAGTTGCTCGCCTTCCAGGCCCTTGGTCAGGGCGCCGATCGGGTAGACCTTGCTGTTGGCCGCTTCGCGGGCACGGTCGAGAATCAGCTCGGCCACGGCCGAGGTGTCCAGCACCGGCTTGGTTTGCGGTGGGCAGCACAGGCTGGTCACGCCACCGGCCACGGCTGCGCGGGTTTCGCTGGCGATGTTGCCTTTGCGGCTAAAGCCCGGTTCGCGCAGGGACACGCCAAGGTCGACCAGGCCAGGCGCGGCAACCAGGCCTTGCGCCTGGATCGTGCGGCTTGCGCTGAAACCGGCCGGGGCGGCGCCGATGGCAGCAATGCGGCCACCGTCCAGGTGCAGGTCGGTGACCTGGTCCAGGCCGCTGTTGGGGTCGA
Source organism: Pseudomonas sp. p99-361 (assembly GCF_003935475.1). Taxonomy (NCBI): domain Bacteria; kingdom Pseudomonadati; phylum Pseudomonadota; class Gammaproteobacteria; order Pseudomonadales; family Pseudomonadaceae; genus Pseudomonas; species Pseudomonas sp. p99-361. The sequence continues at coordinate 47,840 of NZ_RHQO01000020.1, forward strand.
TGACCCGGGCGCCAAGAATGCTGATGGTCACTGGGCGTTCTCCTGGTCGAATTGACGTTGCGCGTTTTGCCCGCTCATGGCCATGGACAGCACTGCCATGCGTACGGCGATGCCGTAGGTAACCTGGTTGAGGATCACCGAATGCTTGCCGTCGGCCACCGCCGACTCAATCTCCACGCCCCGGTTGATCGGGCCTGGGTGCATGACGATGGCATCCGGCTTGGCCCCGGCCAGGCGGGCGGTGGTCAGGCCGAACAGGCGGTAGAACTCGCCTTCGCTGGGCAGCAGGCCACCGGCCATGCGCTCACGCTGCAGGCGCAGCATGATCACCACGTCGACATCCTTCAGGCCCTCGGCGAGGTCGGTATAGACCTTCACGCCGTACTGCTCGATACCGATCGGGATCAGGGTTTTCGGCCCGATCACGCGAATGTCCGGGCAACCCAGGGCCTTGAGCGCCAGCATGTCGGAGCGGGCTACCCGCGAGTGCAGGATATCGCCGACGATCGCTACCGACAGGTTCTCGAAGCTGCCTTTGTGGCGACGGATGGTCAGCATGTCGAGCATGCCCTGGGTCGGGTGCGCATGGCGGCCGTCACCACCGTTGATCACGGCAACGTGCGGGCACACGTGCTCGGCGATGAAATGCGCAGCCCCCGAGTCGGAGTGGCGCACAACGAACATGTCGGCGGCCATGGCTTCGAGGTTGCGCAGGGTGTCGAACAAGGTCTCGCCCTTGCTGGTCGAGGACGTCGACACATTCAGGCTGATCACGTCGGCAGACAGGCGCTGGGCTGCCAGCTCGAAGGTGGTGCGGGTACGGGTCGAGTTCTCGAAGAACACGTTGCACACGGTCTTGCCGCGCAGCAAAGGGACTTTTTTCACGGCCCGGGCACCGACTTCCAGGAAGGAGTCGGCGGTGTCGAGGATCTCGGTGAGCAGTTCGCGGGGCAAACCGTCAAGCGAGAGGAAGTGGCGCAGCTGGCCCTGGTCATTGAGCTGCAGCGGGCGCTTGGCGTCGATTGGCGTCATCGCGGGGGACTCTTAAAGGGCGGAAGCGGAGGCGAGGTCCTGGCGCTCGAGGGCGAGCGGTGCGGGCCCGGTCAATTTTACCCGTTCATCGGGGGCCAGCGACAGGGTGGCGCCGACCACATTCGGGCGGATTGGCAGTTCGCCGGCATCCAGGTCCACCAGGCAGACCAGGGTGACGCTGGCCGGGCGGCCATAATCGAACAGTTCGTTGAGCGCCGCGCGGATGGTGCGGCCGCTCATCAGCACGTCATCCACCAGCACCAGGTGCTGGCCTTCGATTTCGAACGGCAGCTCGGACGGGCGTACCTGCGGGTGCAGGCCATTCTGGCTGAAGTCATCGCGGTAGAACGAGACGTCCAGGGTACCCATGGCACTCTCGTCGCCCATGGCCTCCTGCAGGGCCTGGGCAACCCAGACACCACCTGTACGAATACCGATGTAACGCGGCTCGCTGATGCTGCGGCGGGCCAGGTGGGCGCGAAGGTCGACAGCCATCTGCCGGACCAGCTCGGCGGGGTTGGGTAGGCTCATTGCGGGCTCCTCGGAAGGGTGCGCCGGGCGTGGCCGGCGGCAAAGATGATCAGGTATTGGCCTCCAGCCAGCCTTGCAGCAACAGGGCCGCGGCGATGGCATCGACCGGGTTGTCGCGGTAGCTGCCGCGCTGGCCGCCACGGGCCATGCGCTCGCCTTTGGCCTCGAAAGTGGTCAGGCGCTCGTCGTGGGTGTGCACGGGCAGGTTGAAGCGGCCATTGAGGCGGCGGGCAAATTTTTCGGCGCGGGCGCTCATTTCGCTGGGCGTGCCGTCCATGTTCAATGGCAGGCCGACGACGATGGCGTCCGGCTTCCATTCGGCAATCAGCTTTTCCACCTGAGCCCAGTCCGGCACGCCGTTCTGCGCCTTCAGCGTGCACAGCTCACGGGCCTGGCCGGTGATGACCTGGCCGACGGCCACACCGATCTGTTTGCTGCCATAGTCGAAACCCAGCAGCAGGCGTAGTTCGGCCATCAGGCGTGGCCCGCCTGGCTGGTCAGCAGGTGCAGGTTGATGCCCAGGCTGGCGGCGGCGGCCTCCAGGCGCAGGTCACTGGCCATTTCAAAGATGATTTGCGGGTCGAACGGGCAGTTGAGCCAGGCATTGTCGGCCAGCTCCGCTTCCAGCTGGCCGGCTTCCCAGCCGGCATAGCCGAGCGTGATCAGGCTTTGCTTGGGGCCGACCCCGGCGGCAATGGCCAGCAGGATGTCTTGCGACGTGCTCAGCGTCAGCCCTTCCAGCGCCACGCTCGCCTGGAAGCTGCACTCGCTGCTGTGCAGCACGAAGCCACGGTCGGTCTGCACCGGGCCGCCCTGGTAGATCGGCACCTGCAAGGTGCTGTCCGGCGGCGTTTCGTCCGGGCGCAATTGCTCGAGAATATCGGCCAGGCTCAGTTCCTGCGGCCGATTCACCACCAGGCCCATGGCGCCATGGGCGTTGTGCTCGACAATGTACGTGAGGGTCTGGGCGAAGTTCGGATCGGCCATGTGCGGCATGGCGATCAGGAACTGATGCTTGAGGTAGCTCGGCGTGAGGGTTTTCATGGGGGATAGTGTGGCGCCAGGTGGCGGGGCTGACAAGGTCCGCTTTGTGTCGTTTGGTTGGTCAGTGTCTTGAGGGTTTTGTTGGTTGTGAGATCGAGCGCCGCCCGCGCGGCGCATCGCGAGCTGCGCTCGCTCCTACGTTTGTTTCGGGCCAATAAATCCTGTGCCCATCGCGCGCGACCGTCTTGGCGCATGGCTCACTATCGAAGGGTACAGACAAGGCGGTCGCGCGCCGCCATCACAGGCATGACTGGCCCGAAACAAACGTAGGAGCGAGCGCAGCTCGCGATGCGCCGCGCGGGCGGCGCTCGATATCCGCGCCACCGCATATCGCAAGCCCTAAACCCAAGGCATAACTCAGTTACTGGACAAACGGTCCCCACGGGCAAAGCGCCAGGTGCGGATGATCTCCAGACGGTCGAACTCGGCCAGGTCCCCGGTAAACGGTGCGAACGGCGCCGCCAGCCGCACGATACGCTGCGCTGCCTGGTCCAGCACCGGCTGCCCGGACGACTCCAGTACCAGCACTTCGTACAGCGAGCCGTCGCGGTTGATCGAGACCATCATGCGCAGGTTGCCGTAGATCTGCTGCCGGCGCGCCTCGTCGGGGTAGTTGAGGTTGCCCACCCGCTCTACTTTCTTGCGCCACTCTTCCTTGTACCAGGCGCCCTTGTCGCGCATGGTCGAGGCAGCGTTCAGGCGGTGGATGCGCGGGCGCTTGGCGTACAGTTGCTGTTCGTTGGACAGCTCTGCCTCCAGGCTGGCGATCTGGCTGGACAGCTGCGAGCTGTCGAAGTCCGGGGCGGGCGCGGCTGGCTTGGGTTGCGCCTTGCTGGGCTTGGGCTTGGGCTCGACCTTATGCGCCTTGGGCGCGGTGGTCACCACCGCCGACTTCTGCGGGGTTGGTGGCGGCACTACTTCCGGCTTGGCTGCCGGCGGGGGGGTGATCTTGTTGATCTTGCTGTCCTGGAACGGCGCCAGTTCGGTGGTCTTGGGCACCGCCTTCTTGTCCAGGGTGCCGCTGCCTTGCTGGTTGTCCTGGGCCTGAAAATCAGCTTTCTCCGGCGGTTTTTCGCTTTTGAAGGTGGCCAGGGTAATGTCCATGGTATGGCGGATTTCGGCAGGCTTGACCACGGTGAAACCGACGCCGAGGATCAGCGCCAGGTGCACCAGCGCAGCCAGGAACAGCGTGAAACCGAGCCGGTCCACAGGGCGAACGCGTGGGGGCAGCAGGTCGGAAGGGATGTCAGCGGGCAGCGTCATCGGGTATCCAGCAACCGCAGGGCGGGGCAGCAGGCCAGGCAAATGGGACCCGCATCATACCCCACTCCGGGTAAATGCCGTGCGTCGGCGGTCAGCGCGCCTGCAACTGGCGATCAATGGCATCCATCAGCTTGCCGCCGATATCGGTGTTGTAGGCGTTGTCGATTTCGCGAATGCAGGTCGGGCTGGTGACGTTGATCTCGGTGAGGTAATCGCCGATCACGTCGAGGCCCACGAACAACAGGCCTTTCTCGCGCAGGGTTGGCCCCACCTGGGCTGCAATCCAGCGGTCCCGGTCGCTCAGCGGGCGCGCCTCGCCGCGGCCACCGGCAGCCAGGTTGCCACGGGTTTCGCCGCTGGCCGGAATGCGCGCCAGGCAGTAGTCGACCGGCTCGCCGTCGATCATCAGGATGCGCTTGTCGCCGTCCTTGATCGCCGGCAGGTAGGCCTGTGCCATGATCTGCTGGGCACCCAGCGCGGTCAGGGTTTCGAGGATCACCGACAGGTTCGGGTCGCCCACCCGGTGGCGGAAGATCGACGTGCCGCCCATGCCATCCAGCGGTTTGAGGATCACGTCACCATGCTTGGCGGCAAACTCGCGGATGATGTCCGGGCGGCGGCTGACCAGCGTCGGTGGCGTGCACTGTGGGAACAGCGTGGCGAACAGTTTTTCGTTGCAGTCACGCAGGCTTTGTGGGCGGTTGACCACCAGCACGCCATCGTTCTCGGCTTGCTCCAGCAGGTAGGTGCTGTAGACGAACTCCATGTCGAACGGCGGGTCCTTGCGCATCAGGATCACGTCCAGCTCGGCCAGGGTGCTGTCCTGTTCTTCGCCCAGCTCGAACCAGCGGGCCGGGTCGGCGAAAACGCTCAGCGGGCGCATGCGTGCACGGGCTTTGCCTTCGCCTTGGTACAGGTCGCGCTGCTCCATGTAGAACAGGCTCCAGCCGCGTGCCTGGGCGGCCAGCAGCATGGCCAGCGAGCTGTCCTTTTTGTAGGAGATGGACTCGATCGGGTCCATGACAATGCCGAGGCGAACGCTCATGGGGTGGTTCCTCTTGGCGGCGCGTTGCCGCGATGGGTCGGAAGAAAAGTGGCTCAGGGTGGCGCTGTGAACGCCGCTGGTCAAGGGGCGGCGCAGATGGAACGGCCACCCGGAGTGTGTTAAAAATGCAGCTGCAAGCCCTTGGCTCCAAGCCTCAAGAGCAAAGCAGCCGCGTGCCGGCTGGGCTTTTGTTGTAACTTGCCGCTTGCAACTTGCAGCTCAATTCCCACGGGTAGGCGTCTATGGAACAACCCCTGAAGGTGATGGTGATCGACGACTCGCGCACGATCCGCCGCACTGCGCAGATGTTGCTCGGTGAAGCCGGCTGCGAGGTGATCACCGCCAGCGATGGCTTCGATGCCCTGGCCAAGATCGTCGATCACCGCCCCGGCATCATCTTCGTCGACGTGTTGATGCCGCGCCTGGACGGCTACCAGACCTGCGCCATCATCAAGCACAACAGCGCCTTCAAGGACACCCCGGTGATCCTGTTGTCGTCGCGCGACGGGCTGTTCGACAAGGCCCGCGGGCGGGTAGTCGGCTCTGATCAGTTTCTGACCAAGCCGTTCAGCAAGGAAGAACTGCTCGACGCAATCCGTGCCCATGTGCCCGGGTTTGCGGCACCTGAACCACAAGCACCCTGACCGCGCCCCGCCATGGCACGGTTCTACTTTCCTGATGGGGTAACAGCATGGCCCGAGTTCTGATTGTCGACGACTCGCCGACAGAGATGACGAGTTTGACCCAGTTTCTTGAAAAGAATGGCCACGAGGTGCTCAAGGCCAACAACGGTGCCGACGGCGTGGCACTGGCCCGGCAGGAAAAGCCGGACGCCGTGCTGATGGACATCGTCATGCCGGGCATGAACGGCTTCCAGGCCACCCGCCAGCTCAGCAAAGACCCGGAAACCAGTGCCATTCCGGTGATCGTGGTCACCACCAAGGACCAGGAGACCGACCGCATCTGGGCCACCCGCCAGGGCGCCCGCGATTTCCTCACCAAACCGGTGGGCGAAGAGGCGCTGATCGCCAAGCTCAAAGAAGTGCTGGGGGCTTGACCAGCCGCCCGCAGGGCGCGTCACTGACCGCCTTCGAGTTGTTGCTGGACATCGACCGGCGCTGCCGTTTGCTGGTCGCTGACCAGCCGCCGCAAGACAACCGCCTGCAAGAGTGGAGTGGCATTGGCTTTCGCACCGCCGGGCAATGGTTCGTCGCGCCCATGGGCGAGGTGGCCGAGGTGCTGCGCGAGCCGCGTAGCAGCCGGGTACCGGGGGTGCAGCCATGGGTCTGCGGCGTGGCCAACCTGCGTGGCCGGTTGTTGCCGGTAATGGACCTGAGCAGCTTCTTTGGCCTGGGCCACGCCGCCCCGGGCAAGCAGCGCCGGGTGCTGGTGGTGGACCACGACGACCTGTTCGTCGGCCTGCTGGTGGACGAAGTGCTCGGTTTGCAGCACTTTACCCTCGACAGCCTGCAACTGTCCCCGCCACAGCCGTTGATTCGGGCTGCTGCGCGCTTTGTGCAAGGGCACTTCCCGCGTGAACGCAATTGGGCGATCTTCAGCCCCTTCGCCCTGGCCCAGGCGCCGGGCTTTCTCGATGTGGCGCTATAGGACCTGCGAACGTGAACACACCCGCCGCCCCCGTCACGGCCACCACCGTGACCCCGCGTACCCGCAGCATCGCGCAGATCACCGTGCTGTTCCTGATCCTGATCCTATCGATCATCCTGCTGTTCGCCAATTTCGCTTACCTGAACACCCAGTCCAACTACGACAAGCAGTACATCGGCCATGCCGGCGAGTTGCGCGTGCTGTCACAGCGCATCGCCAAGAACGCCACCGAAGCCGCTGCAGGCAAGGCGTTGGCGTTCAAGTTGCTGTCGGATGCGCGCAACGATTTCGAGCGGCGCTGGGGCTACCTGCGCCAAGGTGACAAGGCCACCGGCCTGCCGCCGGCGCCGCCCGCCGTGCGTGATGAAATGGAAGCGGTGCGGCGTGACTGGGAAAACCTGCGCAAGAACACCGATACCATCCTGGCCACTGAACAGACGGTGCTGTCGCTGCACCAGGTGGCGGCGACCCTGGCCGAAACCGTGCCGCAACTGCAGGTGGAGTACGAAAAGGTCGTCGAGATCCTGCTGCAGAGCGGCGCCCCGGCCAACCAGGTGGCGGTGGCCCAGCGCCAATTGTTGCTGGCCGAGCGGATCCTCGGCTCGGTCAATACCGTGCTGGCCGGTGATGACGCGGCAGCCCAGGCGGCCGATGCGTTCGGGCGTGATGCCGGGCGTTTCGGCCAGGTGCTGCAAGGGATGCTCAACGGCGATGCGGGCATCCAGGTAACCCGAGTTGCAGATGCCGACGCCCGTGCCCGGTTGGCCGAAATTGCCGAGCTGTTCCAGTTCGTTGCCGGTTCGGTGGACGAAATTCTCGAAACCTCCCCAGAGCTGTTCCGGGTGCGCGAGGCGGCGGGCAATATCTTCAGCCTGTCGCAAACCCTGCTCGACGAGGCCTCGCACCTGGCCAACGGTTTTGAAAACCTGGCCGGCGGGCGCACCCTCGATACCGTGGGTGGCTACGCCCTGGGCCTGCTGGCCCTGGCTTCGATCATCCTCATCGGCCTGGTGATGGTGCGCACCACCAACCGGCAGCTGCGCGAGACGGCAGAAAAGAACGAACGCAACCAACAGGCAATCATGCGCCTGCTCGATGAAATCGAAGAGCTGGCCGATGGCGACCTGACGGTGACGGTTTCGGTCACCGAAGACTTCACCGGCGCCATTGCCGACTCGATCAACTATTCGGTCGACCAACTGCGTGACCTGGTCGCTACCATCAACCACAGTGCGGTGCAGGTTGCCGCCGCCGTGCAGGATACGCAGAACACCGCGCGGCAGTTGGCCAAGGCCTCCGAGCAGCAGGCTGAGCAGATCAGCGAGGCGTCCGAGGCGGTGGGCGACATGGTCGAGTCGATCGACCGGGTTTCCGCACATGCCTATGAATCTGCCAAGGTTGCCGAGCGGTCGGTGGCCATCGCCAACAAGGGCAACGAGGTGGTGCACAACACCATCAACGGCATGGACAACATTCGCGAGCAGATTCAGGACACCGCCAAGCGCATCAAGCGGCTGGGCGAGTCGTCCCAGGAAATCGGCGATATCGTCAGCCTGATCGACGATATCGCCGACCAGACCAATATCCTTGCCCTGAACGCGGCAATCCAGGCCTCGCTGGCGGGCGAAGCCGGGCGCGGCTTTGCCGTGGTCGCCGACGAAGTGCAGCGCCTGGCCGAGCGCTCGTCGTCGGCCACCCGCCAGATCGAGGCGTTGGTGCGCACCATCCAGGCCGACACCAACGAAGCCGTCATATCCATGGAGCAAACCACCGCCGAGGTGGTGCGCGGTGCCCGCCTGGCCCAGGATGCCGGGGTGGCGCTGGCCGAGATCGAAGGGGTGTCGCAGAACCTTGCCGACCTTATCCACAGCATTTCCGACGCCGCGCAATTGCAGACCTCTTCGGCCGGGCAGATTTCCCACACCATGGCGGTGATCCAGCAGATCACTGCGCAGACTTCCGCCGGTTCTGGTGCGACCGCCGACAGTATTCGCCACCTGGCGCGCATGGCCAGCGAGATGCGCCGTTCGGTGTCTGGCTTCACCTTGCCACCACCTGCCGAGCCCAAGTGAACCGGCCTTGCGATGAACCGGCCTTGCGATGAGCCGTACTGATATGCCGCGCTGAGGAGTGCCCATGGCTGTAGCAGCACTAAGCCCCGAGCGCCACGATACCGTGGCGCTGGCCTGGACCAAGGCCGCCATCCTCGATTGCCTGGGCCAGGCCCGCCAGGCGCTGGAGCGCTTTGCCGGCGAGCCGGGCGAGCTGTCGATGCTGGCCTTCGTGGTCGACAACCTGCACCAGGTGCATGGTTGCCTGCGTATGCTCGAATTGCGCGGCGCAACACGCTTGGCCGAAGAGCTGGAGCTGTTCGCCAAGGCCTTGGCCGATGGCCAGGTCAGCCCGCGTGGGGATTGCCTGGGCGCATTGTTCCGCGGCCTCGAGCAATTGCCGGCGTACCTTGAACGCTTGCGTGGCGCGCGCCATGACCTGCCATTGGTGATGCTGCCGTTGCTCAACCAGTTGCGCGCCTGCCGGGGTGTCGAGCCGCTGGCCCAGGCCAGCCTGATCAGCGGCACGGCGCACCGCTTCGCCGGTGCCGATGACCTGGCCAACCTCGATCTGTCGCTGGGCAATTGGCGTGAACAGCTGCAGGCCGGGCCGGGCAGGGATGCCTTGCGCTCGGTAGTGACCGCGCTGTGCGACGACCTGATGCGCATCAAGGAGCGGCTTGACCAGTTCGTGCGGGGCGACCGTCAGCACCGTGAACAGCTTGACGCTTTGCTGGCGCCCCTGCGGCATGTCGCCGATACCCTCGCCGTGCTGGGCTTTCAGCAGCCACGGCGGGTGATCATCGACCAGGTGCTGGCCTTGCAGGCGCTGGCCGAGGGGGCGCGTGCCGTTGACGATGCGGTGCTGATGGATGTGGCAGGTGCCCTGCTGTACGTGGAGGCTACCCTCAACGGCATGGTCGGCCCGCTGGAGGAAAACGGCCAGGGCGGCCTGGCTGGCTCGGACCTGGCCGAGATTCGCCAGTTGGTGCTGAACGAGTCGCTGAATGTGCTGCAGCAGGCCAAGGACCTGATTGGCGATTGCCTGGAGTCCGGCTGGCCTCGGCAGCGCCTGCAACCCCTGCCGGGGTTGTTGCAGCAGGTTCGCGGGGCACTGGCCATGTTGATGCTGCCTGCGGTGGCCGAGCTGTTTGAGGGGTGTGCCGGCTATGTGCAGGGTTGGCTGCAACACCTGGAAGCGGAGCCGCCGGCCGATGAGCTGGCCCACCTGGCGCAGGCCCTGAGCGCGGCCGAGTGTTATCTGCAATGGCGTGTCGCAGATCCGCTGGCCGATGGCCAGCCCTTTATCGACACCGCACGGGCCAGCCTGGCTGCGCTTGGGGTGCAGTGTACGCAACCCGCCGCCACTGAAGGCGCCGATGACAGCAGCGATGGCATCGATGATGAGCTGCGCGAGGTGTTCCTCGAAGAGGCCGGTGAGCTGTTACCGGAAGTCGAGCGGCTCTGGCTGCGCTGGCGTGCCGATAACCAGCAGATGGCAGCACTGGGCGATGTTCGGCGCGCCTTGCACACGCTCAAGGGCAGTGGGCGTATGGTCCATGCCGAAGCCGTGGCCGAACTGGCGTGGGGCGCCGAACACCTGTTGAACCGTGTAATCGAAGGCCGCAGGGCGCTCAGCGCCCAGGGCGTGGTGGCGCTGCAGCAAGCGTTCGTGCAGTTGCCAGACCTGCTGGCCGACTTTGCCGCAGGCCAGTCACCGCAGCTGAGTGACATCGAACGACTGGCTGGGCATCTGCATGGCTTGGCTGAAAACGACCCACCCGCGGTCGCCGACCTCGATGGCCTCGACCCGCAGTTGCTGGACATCTTCCGCAGCGAAGCGCAAGGCCACCTGGCCAGTCTCGACGCCTTCCTGCAGGGTGCCGGCGGCCATGACACGCCGGTCAGCGATGACCTGCAACGTGCCTTGCACACGCTCAAGGGCAGCGCTGCCATGGCCGGGGTGATGCCGCTTGCCGAACTGGCCACGGCCTTCGACCGCCTGGTACGCGAATACAAGGGCCACCAGTTACTGCTGCAGATGGCTGAAGTCGAGTGGCTTGAGGCTGCCCGGGCGTTGTTCCAGCTGGGCCTGGCACAACTGGACAGCACCCCGCTTGCCCCCATTGCCGGGGCCTCGGACCTGATCGAGCGGGTTGGCCAGGCAGTGGACGAGCGGCTGGCCAGCCTGCACGCCGACCCTCAGCAGCAGCGGCGCGGCAGGCATGACCCGCAGTGGGTGGCCAGTTTCCTCGCGCAAGCGATGGATACCCTGCTCAACGCCGAATCGTTGCTGTCGCGTTGGCAGCAGCAGCCCGGCCAACGCGATGCGCTGGACACCCTGCTGGATGAAATGACCACGCTGGGCCATGCCGCGCACCTGGCCGACCTTTGCCCAATGGATGACCTGTGCGAGGCCCTGCTCGACCTCTATGGTGCCGTGGAGGAGGGCAGCCTGGCTGCCGAAGCAGGTTTTTTCGCCCTGGCCCAGGGTGCCCATGAAGCCCTGATGGACATGCTCGATGAAGTGGCGGCCGGCCAGGATGTAGCGCCGCGCCCGGAACTGGTCGAGCGCCTGCGTGCGCTGCTGGACCAGGCGCTGGCCCCGGATGCCACCGGCCTGGTGGGTATCGACGCGGTCACCCCGCTGCACCCGGACATGGACCTGACCGACGCCTTGGGCTTGAGCTTGCCACGCCCGTCACTGCCGCCGGAAGTGGCCGAGCCCCAGGTCGAGGAGGCCGAAAGCCCTGGCGAGGAGTTGTTGGAGGTATTCCTCGAAGAAAGCTCGGACATCGTCGAAAGCGCCGCTGCAGCCCTGGCCCGCTGGCAAGCCGACCCGCGCAGCAGCGTCGAGGTGGACAACCTGATGCGCGACCTGCACACCCTCAAGGGCGTGGCGCGCATGGTCGAAATCACCCCAATCGGCGACCTTGCCCATGAGCTTGAGTTTCTCTACGAACTGCTCGCCGCCGGCCGCCTGCCACCCAGTGCACCGTTGTTCGCCTTGCTGCAGAACTGCCACGATCGCCTGGCCCAAATGCTCGACGCCGTGCGCCTGGGGCAGCCGCTGCACGCGGCCACGGCGCTGATCGATTACATACGCAATTTCAGCAGCGCGGCACTGACCGACAGTGCCGCAGGCCAGGGGCCGCAAGATGCCAGCGCTGCCGAAGTGCCTGCAGCGGCACCCGAGCGCGCCGCCGGCGACATGGTCAAGGTCGATGCCGAACTGCTCGACGACCTGGGCAACCTGGCAGGTGAGCACTCGATCATCCGTGGGCGCATCGAGCAGCAGGTCAACGATGCGCAGTTTGCCCTCAACGAAATGGAAACCACTCTTGAGCGCATGCGCGACCAGTTGTTGCGCCTGGATAGCGAGACCCAGGGGCGGATCTCCAGCCGCCAGCCGTTCGAGGGCGATGCCTACGACGATTTCGACCCCCTGGAGCTGGACCGCCATTCGCAGTTGCAGCAGCTGTCGCGGGCACTGTTCGAGTCTGCCTCGGACCTGCTCGACCTGAAGGAAACCCTGGCCCAGCGCGCCCAGGAGGCGTACAGCCTGCTGCAGCAACAGGCGCGGGTGAACAGCCAGTTGCAGGAGGGCCTGACCGCCACCCTGATGGTGCCTTTCGAACGCCTTGTACCGCGTTTGCAACGGGTGGTGCGCCAGGTGGCCAGCGAGCTGGGCAAGCAAGTGGAGCTGGTGGTCGGCAACGCCGAGGGCGAACTGGACCGCAGCGTGCTCGAACGCATGGTGGCGCCGCTGGAGCACATGCTGCGCAACGCCGTGGACCATGGCCTGGAAAGCCGCGAAATGCGCCTGGCTGCGGGCAAGCCGGAGCTGGGTACCATCCACCTGAACTTGCTGCACGAAGGCGCCGATATCGTCATCGAAATGACCGACGACGGTGCCGGCGTGCCACTGGAGGCTGTACGGCGCAAGGCGATCAAACGCGGCTTGCTGGACCCGCAGGCGCACTTGAGCGACCACGAGATCCTGCAGTTCATCCTGCGCCCCGGCTTTTCCACCGCCGAGAAAATTACCCAGATCTCCGGGCGTGGCCTGGGCATGGACGTGGTGCACGAGGAGGTCAAGCAGCTGGGCGGTTCGATGAGCATCGAGTCGGCCCAGGGCAAAGGCGCGCGGTTCCTGATCCGCCTGCCGTTCACGGTGTCGATCAACCGCGCCTTGATGGTGCACCTGGGCGAGGAACAGTACGCCATCCCGCTCAATACCATCGAGGGCATCGTCCGCGTGCCGCCGGCCGAGCTGGCGGCGTGCTACCAGCTGGACACGCCACGCTATGTGTATGCCGGCCACGAATACGAGTTGCGCTACCTGGGCGAATTGCTGCAAGGCATGCCGCGCCCGAGCTTGCTGGGGCAAAGTGTGCCGCTGCCGGTACTGCTGGTGCATTCCAAGGAGCAGTCGTTCGCGATCCAGGCCGATGCCTTGTCACCCAGCCGCGAGATCGTGGTGAAAAGCCTGGGGCCGCAATTTGCCGCCGTTGCCGGGCTTTCCGGGGCGACGTTGCTGGGCGATGGGCGGGTCGTGCTGATTCTCGACCTGCTGGGCCAGCTGCGTGGCCAGCAGCGCAGGTTGGCGCGCCTGCCCGGGGGCGCCAACCCGCGCCAGTTGCCCGGCCCGGTACCGCGCCGCGCCTTGCTGGTGATGGTGGTGGACGACTCGGTCACGGTGCGCAAGGTCACCAGCCGCCTGCTGGAACGCCACGGCATGAGCGTGCTCACGGCCAAGGACGGTGTCGATGCCATGGCGTTGCTGCAGGAGCACCGCCCCGATGTGCTGCTGCTGGACATCGAGATGCCGCGCATGGACGGCTTCGAAGTCGCTACGCGTATCCGCCGTGATGAGCGGCTCAAAGACCTGCCGATCATCATGATCACCTCGCGTACCGGGCAGAAGCACCGCGACCGGGCCATGGCGATTGGCGTGAACGAATACCTGGGCAAGCCGTACCAGGAGTCGTTGCTGTTGCAAAGTATCGCCCAGTGGAGCCAGACCCATGCTTGAACTGATTGCCGGCCAGCGCAGCAGCCTGACCGGGTTGTTGCTGCCCTTGGGTGACCGGACCCTGGTGCTACCCAACGTGGCGGTGGCCGAGTTGAGCGGCCAACGCAGCCTGTTGTGCCAGCGCGGCGACCCGCCCTGGCACCTGGGCTGGATCGACTGGCGCCAGCAGCGCCTGCCGCTGATCGGTTTCGAGGCTGCCTGCGGTGGCGAAACACGGTGCGGGGAGCGGGCGCGGGTGGTGGTGCTCAATGCCTTGGGCGACACCGGCCTGCGCTACCTGGCATTGCTGCTGCAGGACATTCCGCGTTCCTGCAAGCTCGACAGCCAGCTCAACTATGTGGACGTGGCGCTGGGGCGGCTGGAGTTGGCCGCAGTACAGGTGGGCGAGCAAGTGGCGCGGGTGCCCGACCTGGTTGCGCTGGAAAGGCTGGTGCGTGACGCGCAATTGCAATAGCAGCGCTTGAAGTTTCAAGCTTGAGGTTGCGAGCTTGAGGGCGGTGTTCGTTTCACCGTGATCGGCTTGCAGCTTGCCGCTTGAAACTAGCCGCTCCTAGAGAGGTCTGTGTTTGCATGTATTACGGTGAACGCTTCAATGCCTGGACGCACCTGGTCGGTGCCATCCTGGCCAGCATCGGTGCCATCTGGCTGATCGTGGTTGCGGGTATGCAAGGTGACCCGTGGAAGATCGTCAGTTTCTCCATCTACGGCAGCACCTTGCTGTTGCTGTACAGCATCTCCACCCTCTACCACAGCACGCGCGGCCGGGCGAAGGTGATCATGCGCAAGCTCGATCACTTGTCGATCTACCTGCTGATTGCCGGCAGCTATACACCGTTTTGCCTGGTCAGCCTGCATGGCCCGTGGGGCTGGAGCCTGTTCGGCGTGGTCTGGGGGCTGGCAGTGATCGGCATGTTGCAGGAAATCAAGCCCCGCTCCGAAGCGCGGATCCTGTCGATCATCATCTACGCGGTGATGGGCTGGATCGTACTGGTGGCGGTCAACCCCCTGCTGCAAGCACTGGGCACCGCCGGCTTTGTCTGGCTCGCCGCCGGCGGAGTGTTCTATACCGTGGGCATCATCTTCTTCGCCCTCGACAGCCGCCTGCGCCACGCGCACGGTATCTGGCACCTGTTCGTGATCGCCGGCAGCCTTTTGCACTTTGTGGCGGTGTCGTTCTACGTGCGTTAGTTAAAAGTCGCCCCACAACTGCTGCGCTACCGACAGCGCCACTACCGGTGCGGTTTCGGTGCGCAGCACGCGCGGGCCGAGGCGTGCGGCCTGGAAGCCTGCGCGTTGCGCCTGTTCGACTTCAGCGTCGCCAAGGCCGCCTTCAGGGCCGATCAAGAAGGCCAGGGTGGCGGGCCTGGCATGGCTCGTGAGCGGCTCGGCCACCGGGTGCAGCACCAGCTTCAGCTCAGCCTGGGTGCTGCTCAGCCATTCGGCCAGGGTGGTGGGTGGGTTGATGGCCGGCAAGGTGGAGCGGCCGCATTGTTCGCAGGCGCTGATTGCCACCTGGCGCCAGTGCGCCAGGCGCTTGTCGGCGCGCTCGTCTTTGAGGCGCACTTCGCAGCGCTCGCTGATGATAGGCGTGATGGCGTTGGCGCCCAGTTCGGTGGCTTTCTGGATCGCCCAGTCCATCCGCTCGCCGCGGGACAGGCCTTGGCCAAGGTGGATGTGCAAAGGCGAATCGGCCTGGCCGGCAAACGCCTGGTCGAGGCTGACGCGTACGGTTTTCTTGCCCACTTCAAGCAAATGGCCACGGTATTCCTGGCCGCTGCCATCAAACAGCTGCACGGCGTCGCCGGGGGCCATGCGCAAGACGCGGCCAATATAGTGGGCCTGGGCCTCGGGCAGGTCATGCTCGCCAAGGCTCAGGGGGGCATCGATGAAAAAGCGGGACAGTCTCATGTAGTGCTCGTTGGCAAAGGGAAACGCGCCCTGGGTAGGAGCGGCCTTGTGTCGCGAAAGGGCTGCACGATCAGCCCGGGTCGCGGAAGTCGGGGTGGAAGTTGGCCGGCACCGCCACGCTGATGCGCTCGCGGGTGGCAAGGTCGATGCCTTCGCTGGCGACCTCGGCAAGGAAGTCGATCTGCTCGGGGGTGATCACGTACGGCGGCAGGAAGTACACCACGCTGCCCAACGGGCGCAACAGCGCGCCGCGGCTCAAGGCGTGTTCGAACACCTTCAGGCCCCGCCGCTGTTGCCAGGGGTAGGCGACCTTGCCCGCTTTGTCCTGAACCATCTCGATGGCCAGCGCCATGCCGGTCTGGCGGATTTCGGCCACGTGGGCGTGGTCGGCCAGGTGGGCGGTGGCGCTGGCCATGCGTGCGGCCAGGGCCTTGTTGGCCTCGATCACGTTGTCCTCGGCAAAGATGTCCAGGGTCGCCAGCGCCGCTGCGCACGCCAGCGGGTTGCCGGTGTAGCTGTGCGAGTGCAGGAACGCCCGCAGGGTCGGGTAATCGTCATAGAAGGCCTGGTACACCTTGTCGGTGGTCAGGCAGGCCGCCAGTGGCAGGTAGCCCCCGGTAAGGGCCTTGGACAGGCACAGGAAGTCTGGGCGGATGCCGGCCTGCTCGCAGGCGAACATCGTGCCGGTACGGCCAAAGCCCACCGCGATTTCATCGTGAATCAGGTGCACGTCGTAGCGGTCGCAGGCCTCGCGCAACAGCTTGAGGTACACCGGGTGGTACATGCGCATGCCGCCGGCGCCCTGGATCAGCGGCTCCACGATCACCGCCGAAATGGTCTCGTGGTGCTCGGCCAGGGTCTGTTCCATGCTGGCGAACATGTTGCGCGAATGCTCTTCCCAGCCCATGCCCTCGGGGCGCAGGTAGCAGTCCGGGCTCGGCACCTTGAGGGTATCGAGCAGCAGCGCCTGGTACGTCTCGGTGAACAGCGGCACATCGCCGACCGACATCGCGGCGATGGTTTCGCCGTGGTAGCTGTTGGTCAGGGTGACGAAGCGTTTCTTGCCTGGCTTGCCGACGTTCTGCCAGTAGTGGAAGCTCATCTTCAACGCGACTTCGATGCACGATGAGCCGTTGTCGGCGTAGAACACCCGGTCAAGCCCGGCCGGGGTCATGGCCACCAGGCGCTCGGACAGCTCGATCACCGGCTGATGGCTGAAGCCGGCCAGGATCACGTGTTCCAGCTGGTCGACCTGGTCCTTGATGCGCTGGTTGATGCGCGGGTTGGCGTGGCCGAACACATTGACCCACCAGCTGCTCACCGCGTCCAGGTAACGCTTGCCTTCGAAGTCTTCGAGCCATACGCCTTCACCGCGCCTGATCGGGATCAGCGGCAGTTGCTCATGGTCTTTCATCTGGGTGCAGGGGTGCCACAGGACCTTGAGGTCACGTTGCATCCACTGATCATTGAGGCCCATCGGCACTTCTCCTGGCTTTGCGGCGTGGTTCGACCGCGTAAGCCTAAGCAATGCCGCAGGGTAGGACAACCGCCGGGCGGCGGTAGGCAAAAATGTCAGTTGCCAAGGGCACTTGATATCACTGCGCTGGCAGGGCCGGCACGGCTGACGTATTCTTAACGCATCTCGCTCGGGGCATTTCAGCCCCTCCTCGTTCCTGTAACCTCTGACTCGGAGTTCGCCGACATGGCTGCTGCTTGGGTGCGCCTGTGCGCGTTGGTATTGATTGGTGTGTCCAGCGGCGCTGCGCTGGCGAAGGACAAGACACCCACGGCGATCGTCGTCGGCGGTGGCCTGGCGGGCCTTACGGCAGCCTATGAGCTGCAGAACAAAGGCTGGCAGGTGACCCTGCTGGAGGCCAAGGCCAGCATGGG
Source organism: Pseudomonas sp. p99-361 (assembly GCF_003935475.1). Taxonomy (NCBI): domain Bacteria; kingdom Pseudomonadati; phylum Pseudomonadota; class Gammaproteobacteria; order Pseudomonadales; family Pseudomonadaceae; genus Pseudomonas; species Pseudomonas sp. p99-361. The sequence continues at coordinate 65,247 of NZ_RHQO01000020.1, forward strand.
CGGGCGCTCTGGCCTGGCCACCAGCGAGTGGATCGGCAACGCCAAGGCGCAACCTGTGCTCAATGAGTACCTTGAGCGCTTCAAGCTCACGACCCTGCCGGCGCCAGAGTTCGTGCGCACCCCGGGTTACCTGATCGACGGCGAGTACTTCAGCGCAACCGACCTGGCGACCAAGCAGCCGGCCACCGCCGAGGCACTCAAGCGTTACGAGAAAACCCTCGATGACCTGGCCCGCTCGATCGACGACCCGCTCAATCCGCAGGCCACCAGCACGCTGTTTGCCCTTGACCAGATCAACGTCGCCAGCTGGCTGGACAAGCTGCAACTGCCGGCCACCGCCCGGCAACTGATCAACCAGCAAATCCGCACCCGTTACGACGAACCGTCGCGCCTGTCGCTGCTGTACTTCGCCCAGCAGAACCGTGTTTACCGCAACGTCAGTGACCGTGACCTGCGGGCTGCGCGCCTGCCTGGCGGCAGCCCGGTGCTGGCCCAGGCCTTCGTCAAGCAGCTGAAGACCATCAAGACCAGCTCGCCGGTCACCGCCATCGTTCAGGACAAGGACAGCGTCACCGTCAAGGTCGGCAGTGTCGGTTACCAGGCCGATTACCTGGTCATGGCCGTGCCATTGCGCGCCCTGGCCAAGATCCAGATCACCCCGGGGCTGGACAGCCAGCACCTGGCGGCGCTCAAGGGCACCAACTATGGCTGGCGCGACCAGCTGATGCTCAAGTTCAAGAAGCCGGTCTGGGAAAGCCGCGCGCGCATGTCGGGCGAGGTGTTCAGCAACGCCGGTCTCGGCATGCTGTGGATCGAGCCGGCGCTCAAGGGCGGGGCGAACGTGGTGATCAACCTGTCCGGCGACAACGCCCGCCTGCTGCAGGCTTTCGGCGACAAGCAGATGGTCGACCAGGTGCTGATCCGTCTGCATGCCTTCTACCCGCAGGCGCGCGGTGCGTTCACCGGTTACGAGGTGAAGCGGTATAGCGTCGATGCCGGTACCGGCGGTGCCTACCTGGCCTACGGGCCGGGTCAGATCAGCAAGTTCTGGCGCCTGTGGGAGCGCCCGGTGCAGCGCATCACCTTTGCCGGTGAGCACACCGATGCCTTGTACCCGGGCACCCTGGAAGGCGCCCTGCGCAGCGGCCAACGTGCCGCCAGCCAGGCCCAGGACCTGCTGGCCGGCAAGTCGTTCGACCCGGCCAAGGCCGCGCCGGTCGCGGCAGCCGCCGCCGGTGCCGGGGCAGCTGCCGCGAGCAAGGGCGGGTTCTTCTCCAACCTGTTCGGTGGCTCGTCCGACAAAGCGGGCAAGGCTGAGCAGGCACCTGCCAAGGCTGAGTCCAAGGCAGGCGATGAGGCCAAGCAAGACAAGCCAGGCTTCTTCAAGCGCCTGTTCGGTGGCGCTGACGCGCCAGAGGCCAAGGCCCAGCCGGTAGCCAAGGCTGACGAAGCGGCGCCGGTCGTTGCCCCTGCGCCAGCGCCCCAGGCAGCACCAGCACCAGCACCAGCACCTGCACCGGCGGTGAAGGCCGCGCCGGCCAAGCCTGCTGCGGCCAAGGCCGCCCCTGCCAAGCATGCGCCGGCGCACAAGCCAGCGACCAAGCCTGCCGAGAGCAAAAAGGCCAACGCCAAGTCGGAGCCGGCCAAGAAACCTGTCGCCAACCCGCAGGCCAAGGCGGGTTGACAGGTCGCAGTGCCGGCCTCTAGGTGAGTAACCCTGCTCCTGCAACGGACACTGTGGTCCTTGGCGGGAGCGGGCGCCCTGGTAGAGGCCGGCCCTGGCTACCCCATTCACAGCCGTTGGCGTTAATGTTTCCTTAATGGGAAGCGATCAGAATTTCTATCGGATTTATCGATAATCCGAAGCAATTTTTTCCGCTTTTATTCGATACGTTACGCGTTAGTCTGTGCACAGCTTTCACAGGGAAACACGTCAACATGCAACTGCGCAATTCACCTTCCCGCTACGGCGTGGTCAGCATCGTCCTTCACTGGGGCGTGGCACTGGCAGTCTTCGGCCTGTTCGGCCTGGGCCTGTGGATGGTCGGCCTCGACTACTACAGCCCGTGGCGCAAAGCCGGCCCGGACCTGCACAAGAGCATCGGCCTGGTGCTGCTGGCGGTAATGCTGCTGCGTGTAGTCTGGCGTTTCATCAGCCCGCCACCGCCGGCACCGGCCAACCATGGCAGCTTCACCCGCCTGGCGGCCAAACTGGGCCATCTGGCGCTGTATCTCGGGTTGTTTGCCGTGATGGGCGCCGGCTACCTGATTTCCACTGCTGACGGCGTTGGCATTCCGGTATTCGGCCTGTTCGAAGTGCCGGCGTTGATCAGTGACCTGCCGGACCAAGCAGACGTGGCAGGGGTGATCCACCTGTGGCTGGCCTGGGGCCTGGTGATTTTTGCCGTGCTGCATGGCCTGGCTGCACTCAAGCACCATTTCATCGACCGTGACGCGACCCTGACCCGCATGCTGGGCCGCAAAGCTTGACCCTCAACCTCAATTGCATAGGAAGGAACAGGATGTTGAAAAAGACTTTTGCCGCTCTGGCGCTGGGTACCGCTCTGCTCTCTGCTGGCCAGGCCATGGCTGCCGAGTACAAGATCGACAAGGAAGGCCAGCACGCGTTCGTTGACTGGAAAATCAGCCACCTGGGCTACAGCTTCATCCACGGTACGTTCAAGGACTTCGACGGCAACTTCACTTGGGACAGCGCCAAGCCTGAAGCCAGCAAGATCAGCGTCGACCTGAAAACCGCCAGCCTGTGGTCGAACCACGCCGAACGTGACAAGCACATTGCCAGCGCTGACTTCCTGGACGTGAAAAAATACCCGGACGCCAAGTTCGTCTCCACCAGTGTGAAGTCGACTGGCGACAAGACCGCTGACGTGACTGGCGACCTGACCATGCACGGCGTGACCAAGCCGGTCACCTTCAAGGCAACCTTCAACGGTGAAGGCAAAGACCCATGGGGCGGGGAGCGTGCAGGCTTCAACGCGACCACCACGCTGAACCTGAACGACTTCGGCATCAAGGGCCCAGGCCCGGCTTCGCAAACCCTGGACCTGGATATCAGTGTCGAAGGCGTGAAGCAGAAGTAAGTATTGCGTTGCCCCTGAAAAACGCCGCCCATCGGGTAATGGCTGTCAGTTAAGTGTTACTGGGGCTGCTTTGCAGCCCTTCGCGGGCACGCCCGCTCCCACACGTTTTGCGCTGAACTCAAGAAATGCGCGATCCCCTGAGGGAGCGGGCGTGCCCGCGAAGGGTCGCAAAGCGGCCCCAAATTACTCAGCTGACTGGCATTAGCCCATCGGGCGGCGTTTTTTTTGCTACCTGGGCTTAGCCCTTCGCGGGCACGCCCGCTCCCACACGTTTGGCGCTAAATTCAAGAAATGCGCGATCCCCTGTGGGAGCGGGCGTGCCCGCGAAGGGGCGCAAAGCGGCCCCAACTTACTTAACTGACTGACATTAGCCCTTCGGGCGGCGATTTTTTGCTACCTGGGCTTAGCCCTTGCGGGTCAGCAGCGCCGGGCGCTCACCGCGGGGGCGGCTTGGCAGGTCATCCAGCTGCTCAGGCGTAGGGTAACGGTCGAGCTTGGATTCCTTGCGGATGATCACCGGCTGTTTTTCCGCCTGGCGCGGGTTGCGCACGGCTGGCTCCTGCCGGGCAGCATCGTCACGGGCCGGGCGACCACGGCCAGCGCCGCCATCACGACGGGCACCGCCTCCGTTGTTGGCGCGCGGCGGGCGTTTTTCGCCGCTGCTACCGCCGCTGCGCTGCTGGCCGCCGCTACGGGCCTGGCCCTGACCACCAGTGTTGCTGCGCTGACCATTGCCTTGGCCCTGGCCCTGACCGCCCCCCGGGCGACGATTGCGGCCCTGGCTCTTGCCTTGGTAGGGGCTGACGTAGTCAGCGCGGTTACCGAAGTTGTCGATCTCGTCATCCAGGAACTCTTCCGGGTCACGGTCGGCCGGAACCTTCGGCACGCTGGGGCTGCTGCTGGCTTGTTGCTGCTGGCGCGGCTTCTTGTCACGCGGCTTGCGCGGCTGCTGTTGCCTGTCGCCGCTCTTTTCCTTGTCGGCGGGCTTTTCAGCTGTTTGCTGCTTGGCCTTGCCTTTGTCCTTGCCCTTGTCCTTGCGGCCGCCGTTGGCGTCTTTGCCACCTTCGCCGCGGGCCTGCTGGTTACGGCCACCGCGGCCGTTGTTCTGCGGGCGCTCGCGTACTTCGGGCTTTTCGGCTTCTACCTGGCTGGCGTCGAAGCCCATCAGGTCGCCGTCGGGAATGCGCTGGCGAGTGACGCGCTCGATGCTCTTGAGCAGTTTTTCTTCATCCGGGGCGACCATGGAAATGGCCTCGCCCGAACGGCCGGCGCGGCCAGTACGGCCGATGCGGTGCACGTAGTCTTCCTCAACGTTCGGCAGCTCGAAGTTGACCACGTGTGGCAGTTGGTCGATGTCCAGGCCGCGGGCGGCGATGTCGGTAGCGACCAGTACCCGGACACTGTTGGCCTTGAAGTCGGCCAGCGCCTTGGTACGAGCGTTCTGGCTCTTGTTGCCATGGATGGCGGCGGCGGTCAGGCCGTGCTTTTCCAGGTACTCGGCCAGGCGGTTGGCACCGTGCTTGGTCCGGGTGAACACCAGCACCTGTTCCCACGCACCGAGGGTGATCAGGTGCGCCAGCAGGGCACGCTTGTGGCTGGCCGGCAGGCGATACACGCGTTGTTCGATACGCTCCACGGTGGTGTTCGGCGGGGTGACTTCGATGCGCTCCGGGTTGTGCAGGAGCTTGTCGGCGAGGTCGGTGATGTCTTTGGAGAAGGTGGCCGAGAACAGCAGGTTCTGGCGCTTGGCCGGCAAGCGGGCAAGTACCTTCTTCACGTCGTGGATAAAGCCCATGTCGAGCATGCGGTCGGCTTCGTCCAGGACGAGGATTTCAACGTGGGCCAGGTCGACCTTGCCTTGGCCGGCCAGGTCGAGCAGGCGGCCAGGGCAGGCTACCAGTACGTCGACACCCTTGGCGATGGCCTGGATCTGAGGGTTCATGCCTACGCCGCCGAAGATGCAGGCGCTGACCAGGGGCAAGTCGCGGGCATACACCTTGAAGCTGTCATGCACCTGGGCGGCCAGTTCGCGGGTCGGGGTCAGTACCAGCACGCGGGGTTGGCGCGGGCCATGGCGCTGCGACTTGTCGGGGTGGCCGGCCGGGAACAGGCGCTCGAGAATCGGCAGGGCAAAGCCGCCGGTTTTACCAGTACCAGTCTGGGCGGCAACCATCAGGTCGCGGCCTTGCAACACGGCGGGAATGGCCCGCTGTTGCACGGGGGTCGGCTGGGTATAGCCCGCAGCTTCGATAGCGCGGACAAGAGCCTCGGAGAGACCGAGGGAAGCAAAGGACATGGGCGATCCTGTTCTCGTTTGGGCTGGGCCCGTATGGGATGTTCTGCCTGGCGCGACGGGCATCGTCGGGATGCGATCGCGTCCGGTCCAGCTGGGCTTTCACTGCACATCCGGGAAACGGAGGGTGGACGCGAAGGTGCGCCAGTGCCGATCGGGATGCCTGTTGCGAGGCCGAGCGTCCGGGCGTGAGCCGGGCGGGAAGGCCCGAGTATAACAGAGCTATCGCGCTGTGCTGCTTTCCTGCTGCTCAACGGCGTTGAGAATGTTTTTGGTGTCGCCTGTGTAGCGGTTGCTGATCGCCGTGTAGGCCGCTTCCTGCTTGAAACGCCGCAGTTCTTCGGCAAACGCCTCGGCCAGTGCCTCGCGGCCCGGCTTGCGCACCAGGGCCAGGTACTGGTGCTGGCGCCTGACCACCAGTGGCAGCGCCTCGACCTGCCGTTGCAGGCCCAGTTGCTGCGCCAGGTAATGGCCAGCCTTGCGGTCGGTGATCGCCAGGTCGACACGGCCCAGCATCAGCTTGCCGAAATTGGCTTCGTGGGTGGGCGCGGCTTCGCGCTTGAAGTAGGTGGCCCCGCTGAAGGCTGCGCCATAGGTGTAGCCGGGCGAGGTGCCGACGGTAAGCCCGGCCAGGTCTTCCAGCTGGTTGACCACGTGGCGGCGCACACTGGCCTGGAACAGGATGAACTCGACCTCCGACATGGGCTCTGGCGCGTAGACCAGGTAGGGCTGACGCGACTCGGTCTGGAAGATATCGACAATACCGTCGGCCAGGCCCTGTTCGACCATTGCCAGGCAACGCTTCCACGGCAGGAACTGCCATTCCACCTCGACCCCGAGGCGGGCGAACACCAGGTTGGTCACTTCGTAGTCGATGCCGCGTGGATGGCCGTCCTGCTGGTACACGTAGGGCGCCCAGTCGTCGGAGACCAGGCGCAAGCGTTCGCCCAGGGCCAACGGGCTCAGGCAAACGAGCAGCAGGATCCAGAACAGCCGGGCGATGTTGGGCATGCCGGGAGATTACGCGCTCGGCCGGTGCAAGGCCAGAGGGCAGGGCACCGGGCCATTCAAGCGTGGGAAGACCTGAGCAGGTGATGCTCGATGTCCTTGCGTCGTTCCCCCAGCGACAAGCGCAGCCCGGGGTGGCGCAAGCACTGGCGCAGGCGCTCGGGGTCGGTGGGGCCGTGGCGGGCATTGAGGTTTTCCAGGGCCTTGTCCCACCAGGCCGACGCGCAGGCGCGGTCGAACTCGTTGGCGTAGGGGTAGCAGCCGTACAGCAACTCACGGGCAAACTGACGTTCCTGGGGCGGAAGGGTCAGGCTCAATGCCTTGTAGCCCAGGCGGTGCAAGGCCGGTGGCCGGGGCAGCTGGTCGTTGACCAGGGCGACGTCGGCCAGCGCTGCCGGGCTGAGTGGATGTTGCCCATGTTTGGCCAGCCAGGCCTGGATCTTGGCGCGGAACTGCGCCTTGCGGCTCCAGTAATGGTGAATGACGTCGGAGCATGCCGCCAGCTGCAGGTGACCATGGGCCGCGACTGCCAGGCAGAATTCTTCCAGGGTGTAGGCCTCGCGCGCCAGCGGGTAGAGCGTGTCCATCAGGTCGATGGAGCGGTCCAGGGTGCCCGCGTCGGCGGCAGTGAGGCCGATCACCCCGGAGTTGACCAGGGGCATCTGGCAGTCGGCCAGGCCGCGGGACTGCAGAGGGCCCAGCAGGTTTTTATACAGCAGGCACTTCGGGTTCGCCCCATAGTGCGGGCCGATGGTGTTGCACAGCAGCTTGCCTGGCGCGACCCGGTCGAACAGTTGCAGTGGTGACTTGCGGAAAAAGGTATCGGTGTCGATCAGCACGGCCAGCGGGTGCTGGCGCAGTACCTGGCGCAACAGCACATGCTTGCTGCGAAAGTGGTAGCCGTGCGGGGCGTTCCAGGCTTGGCGCGTGGCCTCGTCCAGTACATGAGTGGTGACCGGTAGCCCGGCATAGGGTTGCGGGTTGTCGGTGTAGACCTGGATGTCCATGACGCTGCTGGCGGTGCCGCCGAGCTGGGCAAGGGCGCTGATGATGCTGAAACAGGCTTCCTGATGATAGGTCGCGGGGCCAAAAGCCAGGTAGACGAGCTGTGGGCGAGATGGCTGGGGATGCTGCATGGCAGGCAAGACCTGTGTAACCCAAAAAAGAACAAGGCCTTAGTCTATGACCAAAGCCTTAATCATTTCTTAAGCAGACATTGCCAAAAAGTTTCAGCGCGGCAGCTTGAGGTTGTTCCACAGCGCCAGGCTCGCCTCGGCCTGGTTCAGGGTGTAGAAGTGCAGGCCCGGTGCGCCGCCTTGCAGCAGTTGTTCGCACATGCGGGTGATGACTTCTTCGCCGAAGGCCTGGATGCTTGCGGTGTCATCACCGTAGGCTTCCAGCTGCTTGCGGATCCAGCGCGGAATCTCGGCGCCACAGGCATCCGAGAAGCGTGCCAGTTTGCTGTAGTTGGTGATTGGCATGATGCCCGGCACCACCGGGATATCCACGCCCAGCTTCTGCGCGCGCTCGACAAAGTAGAAGTAGCTGTCGGCGTTGAAGAAGTACTGGGTGATGGCGCTGTCGGCACCGGCCTTGACCTTCTGCACGAAGTTGCCCAGGTCGGCCTCGAAGTTGCGCGCCTGTGGGTGCATTTCGGGGTAGGCAGCCACTTCCAGGTGGAAGTGATCGCCGGTTTCCGTGCGGATGAACTCGACCAGGTCGCTGGCGTAGCGCAGTTCGCCGGAGGCCATGCCCATGCCCGACGGCAGGTCGCCGCGCAAGGCCACGATGCGCTTGATGCCGGCGGCCTTGTACTCGGCCAGCAGGGCGCGCAGTTCAGCCTTGGTGTCGCCCACGCACGACAGGTGAGGGGCGGCCGGTACCTGTACTTCGCTTTCCAGCTGCAGCACGGTGTTCAGCGTACGGTCGCGGGTCGAACCACCGGCACCATAGGTGCAGGAGAAGAAGTCCGGATTGCAGGCAGCCAGCTGGCGGGCTACACCCATCAGCTTTTCGTGACCGGCATCGGTCTTGGTCGGGAAGAACTCGAAACTGTAGCGGCGTTCTTGTGACATCAGGCGTTCCTCTGGCAGCAAGCTGCAAGCTGCAAGCTGCAAGCTGCAAGCTGCAAGCTTCAAGCTTCAAGCTTCAAGCTGCAAGTAAAAGCCAGATCGGTGATGGCCGGTCTGGCTTGGTCATCGTTCAAGGTTCAAGAGGCTGGAGCTACAAGCTGCGGTCTGCTTCTGCTTGCAACTTGCAACTTGCAACTTGCAACTTGCTGCTCGCTGCTCGCTGCTAGCAGCTCCAACCCTGCCGCTTAGTAGCGGTAAGCGTGCGGCTTGAACGGGCCTTCGACGGTCACGCCGATGTAGTCGGCTTGCTGTTTGGTCAGCTGGGTGACCACGCCGCCGAAGCCGCGGACCATTTCCAGGGCCACTTCTTCGTCGAGCTTTTTCGGCAGCACTTCCACGGTCAGGCGCTCGGCCTTCTTCTCGGGCGACAGGTCGGCGAACTTCTGCTCGAACAGGAAGATCTGGGCCAGGACCTGGTTGGCGAACGAACCGTCCATGATGCGGCTTGGGTGGCCGGTGGCGTTGCCCAGGTTTACCAAGCGGCCTTCGGCCAGCAGGATCAGGTAGTCGTCGTTCTGCGGGTCGAAGCTGCCGGCACCGGTGCGGTGGATCTTGTGCACCTGCGGCTTGACTTCTTCCCAGGCCCAGTTCTTGCGCATGAAGGCCGTGTCGATCTCGTTGTCGAAGTGGCCGATGTTGCACACCACGGCACGCTTCTTCAGGGCCTTGAGCATGTTGGCATCGCATACATTGACGTTGCCGGTGGTGGTCACGATCAGGTCGATCTTGCCCAGCAGGGCTTTATCGATGCTGGCTTCGCTGCCGTCGTTGATACCGTCGATGAACGGCGATACCACCTCGAAGCCGTCCATGCAGGCCTGCATGGCGCAGATCGGGTCGACTTCGGTGACCTTGACGATCATGCCTTCCTGGCGCAGCGACTGCGCCGAACCCTTGCCCACGTCGCCGTAGCCGATCACCAGCGCCTGCTTGCCCGACAGCAGGTGGTCGGTACCACGCTTGATGGCGTCGTTCAGGCTGTGACGGCAGCCATACTTGTTGTCGTTCTTGCTCTTGGTGACCGAGTCGTTGACGTTGATTGCCGGGACTTTCAGCTCGCCCTTGGCCAGCATGTCCAGAAGGCGGTGCACGCCAGTGGTGGTTTCTTCGGTCACGCCGTGCACGCGGTCCAGTACCTGCGGGTACTTCTTGTGCAGCAGCTCGGTCAGGTCGCCACCGTCGTCGAGGATCATGTTGGCGTCCCATGGCTGGCCATCCTTGAGGATGGTCTGCTCCAGGCACCACTCGTACTCTTCTTCGGTTTCACCTTTCCAGGCGAACACCGGGATACCGGCAGCGGCGATGGAGGCGGCGGCCTGGTCCTGGGTGGAGAAGATGTTGCAGGACGACCAGCGCACTTCGGCACCCAGGGCTACCAGGGTTTCGATCAGCACGGCGGTCTGGATGGTCATGTGGATGCAGCCCAAAATCTTCGCACCCTTGAGCGGTTGCTCGGCCAGGTACTTGCGACGCAGGCCCATCAGCGCAGGCATTTCCGATTCGGCGATGATGGTTTCGCGACGGCCCCAGGCGGCCAGGGAGATGTCGGCGACTTTGAAATCGGTAAAACCAGCAGGCATGTTTGCAGCGCTCATGAGAGCCTCCATTCGTAGTGTGCGAATGGGCGCCGTTGTGCGTTAAGCGCCCGCGAGAGCGAGCAACGCCCCATCCGAGCCTGACAGGCCTAGCCTGCTGCAGCGCCCCTCGGACAGGTGGCGGGCATGGCACCGCTGTGGGCAACCATGTGAAGCGGCGCAGATTATAGCTGTGCCTGCCGGCTTGCCCAAGGTTTTCTGTCGATTAATCGCGACGATAGTCGATGTGCAATGGAGCGATCGCAGTTGCTCTGCCATCATGGGCGCACGTTAGCCAAGCAGGTCAGGAGTACTGATGAACTTTCACACCCGCAAGTGGGTTAAACCCGAAGACCTCAACCCCAATGGCACCCTGTTCGGTGGCAGCCTGTTGCGCTGGATCGACGAAGAGGCGGCGATCTACGCCATCGTGCAGCTGGGCAACCAGCGCGTGGTGACCAAGTACATGTCGGAAATCAATTTCGTCAGTGCCTCGCGCCAGGGCGACATCATCGAGCTGGGCATCACTGCGACGGAGTTCGGCCGCACCTCGATCACCCTCAAATGCGAGGTACGCAACAAGATCACCCGCAAGAGCATCCTGACCGTGGACAAGATGGTCTTCGTCAACCTGGGTGAAGACGGCTTGCCGGCGGCCCATGGGCGAACCGCGATCAAGTATGTGCAGGACCAGTTCCCGGATTCTGCCGTCGAGTGATCGTATGGGGCTGCGCTGCAGCCCATCGCCGGCAAGCCAGCTCCCACAGGGATCGCATCAGGGCTGACAGGTGTTTGTCACAAGGTATGGCAGCGCCTGTGAGATCGAGCGCCGCCCGCGCGGCGCAATCGCGAGCTGCGCTCGCTCCTACGTTTGTTTCGGGCCAG
>NZ_RHQO01000021.1:0-74367 GCF_003935475.1 Pseudomonas sp. p99-361
GCGGGCGGCGCTCGCTCTAACAGGCGCTGCCATACCTTGTGGCAAACACCTGTCAGCCCTAAGGCGATCCCTGTGGGAGCTGGCTTGCCTGCGATGGGCCGCAAGGCGGCCCCGGTTCATTCAGGCGTATTGATACCCGCCTGCCACGCCTGCCTACACCCTAAGTCTTGCCCCCCGACCCCAGCAGGTCCCAAGACCAAATCACCGCGCCACACCCTCCGCTCCAAAGCACCCGCCAACCCACGCCAAAGCAGCGTTCCGGGTGGCCTGCCGGCTTCTGATAATCGCCTCCGACATCCTGTCCCCCGTTTGGAGCGCGCCATGCACAACAACAAAAAGCACCTGCCGCCTCGTTTTCTCGCTGCTGCCTTCGCCAGTGTTTCCGCCTTGGGCCTGAGTGGTGCCGCCGAAGCCGAGATCATGCTGTACGACAAGGACCAGACGACATTCTCTACCGATGGCTACATCAACGCCTTCTATGTCAACAGCAAGGTCGACCGCGAGGGCGAGCAGTTCGACCGGCGCCAGTCGCGGGTGAAGATGGGCTTTTTGCCCAACTACATCGGTTTCAACATGGGCAAGCAGGTAGACGACCTGAAACTCGGCGCGCGGGCGTCGTTTTGGGTCACCATCAACGACAGCGAAACCAACGGCACCGATACCGCAATCGACGTGCGCCAGTTCTACGGCACGGTGGCCAACCCTGAGTGGGGCGAAGTGCTGATCGGCAAGGACTTTGGCCTGTTCGCGCGCTCCAACATCCTGTTGGACGAGCTGCTGGCCGGTTATGGCCAGGTCAGTGACACGCTGGGCCTGGTGGATGGCGGCGGGGTGTCGTTCGGCAACATCGGCAGCGGTTACCCCTATCCGTTTCCCACCTCGCAGATCACCTACCGCACGCCGGTGATGGACGGCCTGCGCGTGGCGGTCGGCATCATGGACCCCGTGGATACCAACGACAGCAGCCCGACCGGCAAGGCCTACCAGGAAAACCCACGCACCGAGAGCGAAATCACCTACCAGTTCGACCTGGCGGGGGCGCAGATCTACAGCTGGGTCAACGGTAGCTACCAGACCTCGGACAACACCGACTCGACGGTCCAGTCCGTCACCTCCAAGGGGGTCGGCTATGGGGTGCAGGCGAAGCTGGGCGGCTGGTCATTGACCGGCTCTGGGTTCCAGGCCAAGGGCATCAACCCGTTCTTCACCAATAACGCGGGCGAGCCGGTGTTGCGTAATGTGGACAGCGACGGCTACCTGTTACAGGGCTCCTACAAGTTCGGCAAAAACCGCGTGGCGCTGTCGTATGGCAAGACCAAGGACGATGGCAACGGTGCGGTGGGCAGCGGTGCCGACTACAAGACCCGTGGCGTAGCGTTGTTCCACGACGTCAACGACAACCTCAAGCTGGTGGCCGAGTACAACCAGTTCTCCATCGATGGGCATGAGGGCAGTGCGCAGAATGAAGACACCGATACCTTGGCTGTGGGCGCGGTGCTGACCTGGTAAGCACGGGGCGGCAAGGCAGGCGCAGGTGAAGCTGGCACTTACACCCTTGGAACCGCCCACCCGCTACCCAAGTAGCATTCGCCCCACGTACCCGGCTTCGTACACTGCACCTTCAGCCGCCCTGCGCCGGAGACTTTGATGCAACAGGCCCTCAACGACGGTGTGCTCAGCGCCATGTCCCAGGCCACCGATGCCCGGTTGGCCGCCCAGGACCTGGCGCGACAGCTCCTGCACCCCCACCTGGGCCTGGTGCTGTTTTTCTGTTCCGCCGAATACAACTTGCAGGAACTGGCCCAGGCGTTGGAACAGGGGTTTGGCGGCATCCGCCTGGTGGGCTGCACCAGTGCCGGAGAAATCACCCCGCAGGGGTATGGCCGCAACTGCGTGACCGCGCTGGGCTTCGATCACCGGCACTTTTCCATCGCCACCGGGCTGATCGACGAAATGGAGCACTTCAGCCTCATCGATGCGCAACAGATGGTCGAGCGGCTGGTCGGCACCTGCCGCAGCAATTCGTTGGCGCCGATCAAGGGCCACAGCTTTGCCCTGACCCTGCTCGACGGGCTGTCCAGCCGGGAGGAAATGGTCCTCGCTGCCCTCAGCGCGGCGTTGGGGGACATCCCGCACTTCGGCGGTTCGGCCGGCGACGACAACTACCTCAACCGCACGCATGTCTACCACGGCGGCGCCTTCCACAGCGGCGCAGCGGTGGTGGTGCTGGTCAACACCTGGCTCGACTTCGAAGTGTTCACCACCCATCACATCCAGCCGCGCCAGGAAAAACTGGTGGTCACTGGCGCCGACAGCGGCCAACGCCGGGTATTCGAGCTGAATGCCGAACCCGCTGCCGAGGAATATGCCCGGCTCATCGGTGTGCCGGTGGCGGCGCTCGATTACCGGGTGTTCGCCGCGCACCCGTTGGCCGTGCGCATTCACGACCAGTACTACATGCGCGCCGTCCAGCGTGTGCACGATGACTTGAGCCTGAGTTTCTACTGTGCCGTGGAGAACGGCATCGTGCTCACGGCCATGACCCCAGGGCCGTTGCTGCCGAACCTGCATGAGCTGTTCGACGGCCTGCACCAGCGCCTGGGCCCGCTGTTGATGACCATTGGTTGCGACTGCTTCCTGCGGCGTCTGGAACTGGAGGGGCAACACAGCCTGGAACTGGTGGGGGCGTTTCTGCGCGAGCAACGGGTGATCGGGTTCAACACCTACGGAGAACAGTTCAATGGCATGCATATCAACCAGACCTTCACCGGCGTCGCCATTGCCCGCAACCGGCCTCCTGTCGGTCGCTGACCTGCAGGCCGAGGTGGCCCGGCTGCAGCAGCAGAACCACAAGCTGCAGCGCATCAATGGTGCGCTGATCGAACGTGTCGAGTCCGGGGTCACCCGCGGCAACGATCCGTACGCGGCTTTTCAGCATTCGGTGGTGCTGGCCGAGCAGGTGCGCGAGCGCACCGATGCGCTGAGCCAGGCCATGGCCGAGCTGAAGGCGGTGAACCACCTGCTCAGCGAGGCCCGGCAGCGGGCCGAGACCGCGCACCAGCACCAGATTCGCCTGATCACCGACAACGTTCCGGCGTTGATCGCCTACCTCAATGCCGACCTGGTCTATGAATTCACCAACAAGGTGTATGAGGAATGGTATTGCTGGCCGCGTGGCGTGATGCTGGGGCAAAGCCTGCGCGAGGCCCACAGCGAACAGCATTACCAACGCCTCGAGGCCTATGTGACGCGGGCATTGGCGGGGGAGAGCGTGACCTTCGAGTTTGCCGAAACCAACATCAAGGGCCAGGAGCGCTACATGCTGCGCTCCTATGTCCCCAACCGCCTGGCCAGCGGCGAGGTGGTGGGTATCTTCGTGTTGATCCGCGATATCACCGAGCGGCGCAATACCGCGCAGGCATTGCACCAGGCCTATCAGCACCTGGAGCAGCGGGTGCGTGAGCGCACGGCGGAGCTGACCAGCCTCAACGATCAGTTGCTGCGGGAAATCGAAGAGCGCAGCCAGGCGCAAGCGCGGCTGCGCGAAGCCAAGCGCGAGGCCGAACAGGCCAACCTGTCGAAAACCAAGTTTCTGGCTGCGGTCAGCCATGATTTGCTGCAACCGCTGAATGCGGCGCGGCTGTTCACCAGCGCGTTGCTGGAAAGCCGCGAACCGCAGCACAGTGCCCAGTTGGTCCGCAATGTCAGCAACTCGCTGGAGGATGTGGAGAGCCTGCTGGGCACCCTGGTCGACATTTCCAAGCTTGATGCGGGCGTGATCAAGGCCGATATCGCGCCTTTCGCGCTCAGCGAGCTGCTGGACAACCTGGCGGCCGAATATGCCCAGGTCGCGCGTAGCGAGGGCCTGGCCCTGCATTTCGTGGGGTGTTCGGCGGTGGTGCGCAGTGATATCCAGCTGTTGGCGCGCATTCTGCGCAACCTGCTCAGCAATGCCATCCGTTACACCCGCAGCGGGCGGGTGGTGCTGGGTTGCCGGCGCCTGCGTGGCGGCCTGCGGATCGAGGTGTGGGACAGCGGCATCGGCATCGCCGAAGAACACCTGGAGGAAATGTTCCAGGAGTTCCGGCGCGGTGATGTGCAGCGCCCCGAGCAGGATCGCGGGCTGGGCCTGGGCCTGGCGATCGTGGAGAAGATCGCCGGTATCCTGGGCCATCGCATCCGCGTGCGGTCATGGCTGGGCAAGGGATCGGTGTTTGCCGTCGAGGTCCCGTTGAGCACCGTTGCGCCCAAGGCGCAGCCGAGCCAGCCTGTGTGCGAGCCGATGTTCGAACGCCTGCGTGGGGCGCAAGTCTGGGTGCTGGACAACGATGCGGCCATTTGTGCCGGCATGCGCACGCTGCTCGAAGGCTGGGGGTGCAAGGTGATCACCGCGCTGTCGGAGGAAGACCTGGCGCGCCAGGTAGACAATTACCACGCCGAGGCCAACCTGCTGATTGCCGACTACCACCTGGACAATGACTGCACCGGCCTCGACGCGGTGGCGCGGATCAATGCCCGCCGCACCCAGCCGCTACCGGCACTGATGATCACGGCCAACTACAGCAACGACCTCAAGCAGCAGATCCGTGAGCTGGGCCATACCCTGATGCACAAGCCGGTGCGGCCGTTGAAATTGAAGACTGCAATGAGCCATTTGCTGAGCACCCAAGGCTAGGGCCGGGGGTGCTATGGGGGCTGCAACGCGGCCCCCATGAAGCTGGAGACGGTCAGCGCCGCAGGTAGTCGGCGAAGTCGATATCGCCCGCACTGAGAATGGCCTGCACGCGGTTGTGCACATTGAGCTTGCGCAAGATCGCCGACACATGCGCCTTGACCGTGGTCTCGGCGATATCCAGGGTGTAGGCGATCTGCTTGTTCGATTCCCCCTTGGTCATGCGTTCCAGTACCAGCAACTGCTTGCGGGTCAAGGCCTGGAGCATTTCCGGCGGGAAGCTCGGCGCATCGTTCTGGCGCCGGCCGGTGCTGCTTTTCTGCGCGCGGATGATGTCGGGCGGCAGGTAGACATTACCGTTGAGGATCTGCTCGATCGCCTCGATCATCTGTGCGCGCGGCGAGGACTTGGTGATGAAACCCACCGCGCCGTAGGTGATGGCCTGCAGCACGATCTGTTTCTCCTGTTCGGCCGACACGATCACCACCGGCGTGGTCGGTGCTTCGTTGCGCAGGGTGATCAGGCCGTTGAGGCCGTGCATGCCGGGCATGTTCAGGTCGAGCAGGATCAGGTCGAGGTCGTCATGCGCCTGGGTCAGCGCCAGGGCGCTGTCCAGGTCGGCGGTTTCCATGACCTCGCTGCCTTGGAACCCATCGCTGATGACGTTGTGGATGGCTTCGCGAAACAGGGGGTGATCGTCGGCAATCAGAATTTTGTACATGGCCTTTTCACCTTGTTTTTATTGGATGGAGCAGGGCACGCAGTGGCAGTTGAACAGATCAGGGCAAAGGCACCGGTTGCGCCGGCTGCAGCGGCAGGTTGGCCTGCTGCCACGCGTCAACGCCGTCGCGGTACCAGTACAGGTTGTGGTAACCCAGGGCTTTAGCGCGTTTTACCGCGTTCCAGCTCAGCCAGCAATCGGCGCGGCAGTAGAACACCACAGGCTGGTCGGGGTGCCCGGCGGTGGCGCTTTGCAGGTTGTGCGCAAAGTACGCCTGCCAGGCCGGGCTCAGCTCGCCATCGCCGGTGTTGGCCAGCCACAGGCTGCCGGGAAGGTTGGCGTGCGGCTCGTCTTCGATGAAGCGGCCCTGCAGCCACTGGCGGCGGTACACGTCGATCAGTACCGGCCGCGGCTGCTGGCTGAGCAGGCGTTGCAATGTGGCGGTGTCTACCACCTGGCCGCCCTCGACCTGGGCCGGGGTCGGGCTGCGGTAAAGGGTGATGCGGTAACCGTCGGCAGAGAACAGCGGCGCCGTGTCGGCCTGGGCGGTGCCCAGCGTCAGGCTCAGTGAAAGTGCCGCCAGCAAGGGGCGTGGCAGCCGGGGCAGGGCACGTGGCATGGGGTTCTTCCTTTTTGTTATGAACCCATTACATGCCAGTAGCGGTGCTTTGTGAATGCGACGATAGACAGTAAATGCAGTACTAAAGTAGTAGGTGGCTTGGCGCCGCCCGTCAGCCTGGGCCGCGCCAAACCACAGGATCATCGCGGCTTGCGCAACGCTGCGTGCTGGGGGTTGAAGGTGGCAATCGCCAGCAGCGTGAACAGCACCGTCAAGCCCAGGCACACCGCCAGCGCCAACAGGTTCAGGCGCTGGTACAAGGCAAACCGCACCAGCTCCACGGCATGGGTGAACGGGTTCACCGCGCACAGCCAGTACAGCCACTCGCTGGCTTCGCGCATCTTCCACAGTGGGTACAGCGCCGAAGACAGGAAAAACAGTGGGAAGATCACGAAATTCATCACCCCGGCAAAGTTCTCCAGCTGGCGGATGGCGTTCGACAGCAGCAGCCCCAGGGCACTGAGCATGAACGCCACCAGCAGCAGCGCCGGCAGTGCCAGCAGCAACCCCGCCGCCGGCGGTTGCACACCGTACACCCAGGCGATGGCGAGGAACGCGTACACCTGCAGCAGGGAAATGAGCGAGGTCGCCAGCAACTTGCTGGCCAACAGGAACGGCCGCGGCAGGGGGCTGGTCAGCAGCACGCGCATGCTGCCCATTTCCCGGTCATAGACCATCGACAAGGACCCTTGCATGCCGTTGAACAGCAGGATCATGCAGGCCAGCCCCGGGAGGATGTACACCTCGTAGGGGATGTAGGTGTCGTACGGCTCGATGATGGCGATGCCCAGCGCTGCCCGAAAGCCGGCGGCGAACACCAGCAACCACAGCAACGGGCGCACCAGGGCACTGAGCAGGCGCGTGCGCTGCAATACGAAGCGCAGCCATTCGCGCAGCATGATGCCGTTGAAACACTGCCAGTAGGCGTTCATCGGGTGTGGGCTCCTGAAGGCTGCCGGGTCAGGTGGGCAAAGGCATGGTCCAGGTCGCCGCCGTGCTGCAGGCTCAGGGCATCGGCGGTACCGCTGGCCACCAGGCGCCCTTGATGGAGAATCAGCAGGTCGTCGCTAGGCTGCACTTCGTCCAGCAGGTGGGTGGTCCACAGCACACTCAACTGCTGCTGGCGGCACAGCTGCCGCACGTGCTGGTTGAGTGCCAGGCGGCTGGCCGGGTCGAGGCCGACGCTGGCCTCGTCGAGCAGCAGCAGGCGTGGCTCGTGCAGCAGCGCACGGGCGATTTCCACCCGTCGGCGGTGGCCGATATTCAGCTCGCGCACGCTGTGGTGGCGGCGCTCGCCCAGGCCCTGGCGCGCCAGCTCGGCCTCTACCCGCTGGTTGCCCTGGCGCCGTGACAGGCCATGCAGGGCGGCGTGGTAGCGCAGGTTCTGCTCCACGCTCAGGTCCAGATCCAGGGTGCTCTGCTGGAACACCACGCCCATCTGCCGCAGCGCCGGGCGCGGGGTGTCGCGCAACGAGCAGCCGCACACCCGGATATCGCCGTGCTGCAGGTCGTACAGGCGGGTCAGCAGGGCGATCAGGGTCGACTTGCCGGCGCCATTGGGGCCCAGCAACGCGGCAAAACGGCCCGGTGCCAGGCTGAAACCGACCTGCCGCAGCGCCTCGCGCTGGCCGTAGGCGAAGCTCACATCGGCCACCTCGAGGGCGTTCATGGGGTGACCACCACGCCCCAGGGGTAGCGCCCGACTTTCACCGATTTGAGCACCTTGAGGTTCTGCGTATCGATTACCGATACATCGCCGCTGACCCCGTTGGTGGCCAGCAAGCGGCGCTGGTCAGGGGAGAACGCCAACTGCCAGACCCGCCGCCCGACTAGCAGGTAATCGAGCACCTCGTAGGTCTTGGCATCGATCACCGCCACATGGTTGGCCGGGCCCAGGGCGACGAAGGCATACTTGCCGTCCGCGCTGAGCTTGATGCCCACCGGCTGGACCTTGTCCGGGTGCACGCCCTTGATCTGGAAGTTCAGGGTTTTCAGCACCTGGCGCGTGGCAACTTCAAGGACAGTCACCGTGCCGCCGATTTCCGCCGAGGCCCACAGCCTGGAACCGTCCTGGCTGAATTCGACGAAGCGCGGGCGCTGGTCGACCAGGGTGCTGTCGGCCAGGGTCTGGGTGCTGGTGTCGATCCAGTGCAACATGTTGGTGGTTTCGCTGGTGTTGACCGCCCATTTGCCATCGGGGCTGACGGCCATGCCTTCAGGTTCGATACCGACATCGATCTGCCCCAGTACCTGGTCGGTCACGGTGTCGATCACGGTCACCAGCGCATCGTCTTCGTTGGAAACGTACAGCCAGCGGTCGTTGGGGTGCAGGGCGAACTGCTCGGGGTCCTTGCCAGAGGGCAGTTCCTTGATGATCTTGCGGGTGGCCACGTCCATCACCTGTACCCGGTCGGAATCGCTGGCGCAGATGTACAGCAGCTTGTTGTCATGCGACAGCAGCAGCCCCCGAGGGCGTTGCCCGACCGCAAGGGTTTCGGTGACCTCCAGGGTCTGCAGGTCGATCAGGCTGAGGCTGTTGTCCTTTTCGTTGGACACCCAGGCAGTGGCGGCCAGCGCATGCCCGCAGGCCAGCGCCAGGGCGCCCGTCAGCAGGCTGGGGTAGAGCAGGGCGCGGGAAAGCAGAGGGCGGCGCATGGCGTATTCCTTATTGTTGTGGTTGTCGGCTCAGGGGTACGTGCAGGTCACTTCGGGCTTGTCGTAGCCCAGGCTGTCCATTTCGTTGAAGGGGTGCAGGAAGCCATCTTGTGGCGACGTGCTGACCAGTGCGCGAGGCTGTACCAGCGCAATCGGTTGGCGCAGCTCGCCGTTCCAGGGCCGGTAGCTGAGCTTGCGGCCCTTGAAACCGTCCAGGGGCAGTTGCTCGCTGAGCAGCAGCTGTTGCAGCGCCCGTGGGTCGGCCTGGCGCAGTTTGCTGACCGCGCTGGCAATGCTGCGCACGGCCATCCAGGCGGCGAAGTCACGGTCGTTCATCCAGCGCCCGGCCTGGGCCTCGAAACGTTTTTGCAGTTGCGCCGCGCCGAAGGTTTCCACGGTCTTGTGCCAACCGGTGGGGGTCAACCCCTGGGTGCCCGCCACTGGCCGCGGGTACCAGGTCTGGTAGGGCAGGTATTCGCCAAAGTCACCGCGTTCGTCGGCCACCAGCACCACGTCGTACTCGGCGGTTTGCGTGAACAGCGGCATGTCGGCCTGGGCGCTGCGGCGCTGGTCGTTGTCGAAGGTCCAGGCTTTTTCCGCGACCAGCTGCACGCCGAAGCGTTTAGTCGAGCGGCGCAGGGCGGCGGCGTAGGCCTGGTCATCTGCGGTCTGGCCGACCACCAGCAGCGCGCGTTGCCATTTGCGCAGCACCAGGAACTGCACCAGCGCATCGGCGAGCATTGCCCGGCCCGGCAGGCTGTGCAGCACGTTACCCAGGCACTGGCTGCTGCGCAGGCTGTCGTCGGGGCTGCCGGCATTGAACAGCAGGCTGTCGGGCAGCGCCGCGGCCAGCGCGCGCAGGCTGGTGGCCGGGGCGTTGACCACGAACAGGCGCAGGCCTTGGTCGTGTTGTGCTTGGGCCGCCTGCAACAGCGCCTCGGGGCTGTCCACGTTGGCGCGGGTCAGCTGGAACTGTTGCTTGAGAAAACGGCCGGTGCTGTTGCTGTCGACGATCGCCAGCTCGGCGCCTTGCAGGCCAGCGTCGGCCGGTTCGGGGATGATATTGGACAGCAGCGGGCCCGGGTCGGGCCGGTAGCCCAAATAGCCGATGCCCACGTGCAATAGGGCGTCGGCCTGGCCCGCAGCGGCCGACGCATGGGGCGCGGACAACACGGCGATCAGGGCCAGCAGGCAGAACAAGGCAAGGTGGGCAGGCTGGCGCATGACACACTCCACGGCAGATGGCGCCAGCATAGGAACCCCGCCGGGCGCGGGAAATATGCAGAAAGTAGCGCTCGGCCGGTACCAAGGTAGTAATTTCCCGCGCCACCTACGGTTTTACGATGGGCCTCGGCACCCCTGAAGAGAGCTCCCATGCGCCTGTTCAACTTGTCTGCGCTGTGGCGCATCAACCTTTGGGTCACCGGCTGCTTCGCCCTGGTGACGGTGGCCTGTGCCGGGGTGCTGCTGCACCAGGCTGTGGCCGACGTGGAGCGTGAGCTGCAGTCTGCCGAAGCCGTGGTGACCTACCTTGCCGAGACTGCCGAGCGTGACCCGGCCAGTTTGCAGCCGGGCCTGACCCAGAACCTGCGCCATGTGCGGGTGCATTGGCTGGCAGCTGGCGATGCCGCCCTGTTGCCGGGGGATGCCGGTGTGGATGCCTGGCTGGGCCGCCAGCTGTTCGGTCAACACCACCCAGGTGGCCGTTTACTGACACTGAGCGACGGCCGGCGGGTGCTGATTGCCGTGGATGCCCGCGATGAAATCGACGAAGTCTGGGAGTCGCTGGTGCAATTGCTGAGCTTGTGCGGCCTGGCGCTGGTATTGAGCCTGGTGACCATCCGTTGGGCGGTCGGGCGGGCCATGGGGCTGCTGGCTGAATTGCTGGGGGCGCTGCGGCAGGTGTCGGCGGGGCACCTGGCCGTGCGTTTGCGCGAGGCCAACCTGCCGGAGGCACGCCAGTTGGCTGCGCACTTCAACGCGATGGTGGCGAACCTGGAGCAGGCGCGGGCCGACAATACGCAACTGACCCAGGCCCTGCTGGCGGTGCAGGAGCAGGAGCGTACCCGGCTGGCGCAGGCCCTGCACGATGACCTTGGGCAATACCTGGCCGGTATCCGCGCCCAGGGCTGCCTGCTGCGCATGGCAGCCGACCAGCCCGCTGTGGTCAAGCAGACCACACAGCAACTGGAACTCAATTGCGAACATTTGCAGCAAGGGTTTCGTGCCCTGGTACAAGACCTGTATCCGGTGGCGCTGCAACACATGCCGCTGGCGCAGGCCATTGGCCTGCTGGTGAGCCAGTGGCAGGCCAGGCAGGGCATCGATTGCCGGCTGCGGGTTGGCGAGCATTTGCCAGACTTGCCCGCGCCGAGCAGGACGCACTTGTACCGGCTGCTGCAGGAGGCGTTGACCAATGTCGCCCGGCATGCCGGCGCCAGCCAGGTGCGGGTGCGCCTGCAGCGCAGCGCCAAGGGGTTGCGCTTGTTCGTGCGCGACAACGGGTGCGGCGCGCGCCAACCGCGCCGGCCTGGGGTTGGACTGCACTCGATGGCCGAACGCGCGCGCAGCCTGGGGGGTGAATTACGCATTTTCAGCCGCCCGGGTGGCGGTTGGGCGTTGGCGCTGAACATCCCCAAGGAGGTGTGATGAATATCGTACTGGTCGACGACCATGCTGTGGTCCGCCAAGGCTATGCCAGCCTGCTGCGGGCGGTATTGCCAGACATCCAGGTGCGCGAAGCGGCCAGTGGCGAAGAGGCGCTGGCCCTGGTGCACGAGCAGGTGCCCAACCTGGTGGTCATGGACTTCGGCCTGCCGGGCATCAGCGGCCTGGAAGCCACCCGCCGGCTGCGTCAGCGCCTGCCCCAGCTGCGGGTGCTGTTCTTCAGCATGCACGACGAGTTGCCCCTGGTACGGCAGGCGCTGGAAGCCGGGGCGTCGGGCTACCTGACCAAGAATTCGGCGCCCGAGGTGCTGATCGAGGCGGTGCAGCGTGTATTGGCCGGGCATGCCTACATTGAACAGCCGCTGGCCACGCAATTGGCCTGCACCACCCCGCACAATGAAAGCGACCCGCGCCTGCAGCGCATGACCCAGCGCGAGCTGGAGATTTTCGTC
Organism: Pseudomonas sp. p99-361; assembly: GCF_003935475.1. Classification (NCBI taxonomy): domain Bacteria; kingdom Pseudomonadati; phylum Pseudomonadota; class Gammaproteobacteria; order Pseudomonadales; family Pseudomonadaceae; genus Pseudomonas; species Pseudomonas sp. p99-361. The sequence continues at coordinate 11,787 of NZ_RHQO01000021.1, forward strand.
ATGCTTGCCAAGGGCACCCCGGCGCGGTTGATTGCCGAGCAGTTGTGCATCAGTGCCAAGACCGTGTCCAACCATTTGACCTTGCTCAAGAGCAAGCTGCAGGTCAGCTCGCATGCCGAGCTGGTGCACCTGGGGATTGACCTGGGGCTGGTGCGGGTAGCGGGGTAGGCCTTGTGTCGCGATGGGCCGCTCCTACAGCCAGGGGCAAACAGTCATTTGTCCCAGGTTTCGGGGCAGCCTGTGCATCCCTCCATGTTGGCCTCCTGAAAATTCCCGTAATGCTGCCGTGCCCCGCGCAGGTCGGCGCGCGCCAGGTTGCTTTGGCCGAACTTGGCCTCCTGCAGGTTGGCATCGGTCAGCCTGGCCTCCTGCAGGTCGGCCTTGCTGAGCCAGGCCATTTCGAGGTCCGCAGCCTGCAGGTTGGCTTTGTGCAACTTGGCCCCGGACAACCGGGCGAACTGCAGATAGGCCGCGCTGAGGTCGGCGTTCTCGAACTGCGCGCCTTGGGCGAACAGGCCCCAGCCTTGGATGGCCACCAGGTGGCTATTGCTCAGGTCGGCCAGGCGCAGGTTGCTCTGCTGCAGGCTGGCGCGGGTCAGGTTGGCGCCTTGCAGGCGGGCTTTTTCCAGGTTGGCCAGGTCCAGTTGGGCGTGGCGCAGGTCGGCGTCGCGCAAGTCGGCGCCGGCCAGGTTCATCTTGCGCAGGTCCTGGTTAGCCAGGTTGGCGCCGCGCAGGTCGGCACCCGGGCACTGGCTGGCTTCGGCGATGACGCAGCCGTTGATGGTCAGTGGGGCATCGTCGCCAGCGTCTTCGGCATGTGCGGCCAGGGCAGGCGAGAGCGCCAACAACAGGGCAATGGGCAGGTAGTTCATGGCGAATGGCTCTCGTGGGTGTAAGCACCAGGTGAAGGGGCCGCAACGCGGCCCCGGGTATACGCCACCTCAGGCGATCACCGCTGGGCGGTCTTGTTGTCCCAGCTCGGGATCTTGAACACCCAGAACGAGCCACCCTGGGCAACGGGCTTGGTCAGTTCGGCCATGTCGCCACCCCACAGCGGCACCGCACCGCCGTAGCCGACCGTCACGCCGATGTACTGCTCGCCATCCTGCTCCCAGGTGATGGGCGGGGATACGATGCCGCTGCCGGTCTGGAACTTCCACAGCTCCTTGCCCGTCTTGGCGTCGAAGGCCTTGAAGAAACCATCGCCGGTGCCGGTGAACACCAGGTTGCCCTTGGTTGCCAGCACGCCTGCCCACAGTGGCAGGTGCTCTTTGTGTTCCCACACCAGTTTACCGGTGGTCGGGTCCATGGCGCGCAGGGTGCCGACGTGGTCGTCGTACATGCGCTTGATGCGGAAGCCCATGCCGAGGTAGGCCGAGCCTTTCTTGTAGTTCACTTCCTCGGTCCAGTATTCCTCCTTCCACTGGTTGCCGGGAATGTAGAACAGGCCGGTGTCCTGGCTGTAGGCCATGGGATTCCAGTTCTTGCCGCCGAGGAATGGCGGTGAAACCTCGACTGGCTTGCCTTTGGTTTCACCCGGCAGCGGCTTGGCCGGGCGCTGGCCGGGGTTTTCCACCGGGCGCCCGGTCTTCAGGTCGATATGGCTGGCCCAGGTGATGTTGTCGACGAAGGGGAAGGCGTTCTGCAACTTGCCATTGTTGCGGTCGACCACATAGAAGAAGCCGTTGCGGTCGGCGTGGCCGGTGGCCTTGACCACCTTGCCGTCCTTGCCTTTGTAGTCGAACAACACCAGTTCGTTGTTGCCGGAGAAGTCCCAGGCGTCGTTGGGGGTGTGCTGGTAGAACCACTTGACCTCGCCGGTGCTCGGGTCTACACCGACCTGGCCGGAGGTATACAGGCTGTCGTAGTCGTGCGGGTTGCCGTCCTTCGAGGTACGCGCCCAGGTGTTCCAAGGCCCCGGGTTGCCCGCCCCGACGATGATGGTATTGGTTTCCGGATCGAAGCTGGCGCTTTGCCAAGGGGCGCCGCCACCATGGCTCCAGGCTTCGACCTTGCCGGTTTCGGTGGTGGGGTCATCTGGCCAGGACGGTGCCTTGACGTCGCCGGTCGGGGTGCTGTCCTTGCCATTCAGGCGGCCCATGTGGCCCTCGACGAAAGGCCGCATCCACACTTCTTCCCCGGTGTCCGGGTCGCGTGCGAACAGCTGCCCGACCACGCCGAATTCATCCCCCGAGCTGCCGTGGATCAGCAGGACCTTGCCACTGGTCTTGTCCTTGATCAGCACCGGCGCGCCGGTCATGGTGTAGCCGGCACTGTGGTCGCCGAACTTCTTGTTCCAGACCACCTTGCCGGTGTGTTTGTCCAGGGCCACGACCCGCGCGTCGAGGGTGCCGAAGTAGATCTTGTCACCGTAGATGGCAGCGCCCCGGTTGACCACGTCGCAGCAGGGGCGAATGTTGTCGGGCAGGCGGTGGTTGTAGGTCCACAGGCGTTTGCCGGTCTTGGCATCGAGGGCAAATACCCGTGAGTACGACCCTGTCACATAGACCACACCGTCGCTGACGATGGCCTGCGATTCCTGGCCGCGCTGCTTCTCGTCGCCGAACGAGTAGGACCACGCCGGGGTGAGCTTGAACACGTTCTTGTCGTTGACCTGGGCCAACGGGCTCCAGCGCTGGGCATTGGTGCCCATGCCGTACTGCAGCACGTCGTTGGTGGTGAGGTGGTCGTTGGCGATGTCTTCCCAGGTGACGTTCTTGGTGGCAGGTGCCGCAGGGAGGGTGGCCGCTGTTGCCACGCTGCCCAAGGCCAGGCTACCGGCCATCAGCAGCACGCGCACGCTCAAGGCCAGAGGGGAAAGGGCGGGTAGCGATCTTATTGTCATGGTTGCAGTTCCCAGTGGAGGTTTTGGCCTGCACAGGGTGGGCCGCCGGGGCGCTCGCCGGATACGGAAAAAATCCCGCCATTGCCGGGAAGAGTTCCCGGTCGGCACCTCATTTGGCCGTTCGCCACAAGCCCTACTACCAAGGGAGTAAGGCGCGACCACCAAAGCAGCATTCGGCCGTATGCCGGGTGTTTTTAAGATGGCGGCACGGCCTCTGTGGTTGAGGCTTTGCGTGCAATGGTGAGGGCATAACAATGACAACAAAACGCAATGTGTGGCTTGCTGCAGGCTTGTTGGCCGGCGCGGTAATGACCGGTACGGCCTGGGCCCATGGCAATGTAGTCCCACAGGCGGTAGAGACCAAGGGGCTGACCCCGGTCAAGGACGCTGGGGTGAGCCTGGACGCAGACGGCTGGGCGGCGGTCAACCCTTACCGTAGCTCGCCGGAACACGACAAGGCAGTCGAGATCGGCGCCTCGGCCTATAACCAGAACTGCGCGGCCTGCCATGGCCTGGAAGCCAAGTCTGGCGGCATTGCCCCGGACCTGCGGCTGCTCGATGCCGGCGACGCCGGCGATGAATGGTTCGTCGAGCGTGTGCGCCATGGCGCGGTGCGCGACGGCCGCGTGTACATGCCGAAAATGGCCGACTACCTGAGCCAGGAGGCTTTGTGGGCGGTGCGCACATACCTGGACAGCGTGCACGTCGAGGAGTAACGGCCATGCGCCTGATGGCGGTGCTGTTCAGTGCCCTGTTGCTGTGCTGTGCGGCGGCCCAGGCGCAAGTGCGCAACTACGACACGATCATCGCCGCCGGGGAGCTCAAGGTAGCGGTGTACAAGGACTTTGCGCCCTACAGTTTCCAGGACCACGGCCAGCCGCGGGGCGTGGATGTGGACCTGGCGCAGGCACTGGCCGAGGCGATGGGCGTGCGCCTGAAACTGATCTGGGCGCCGCCTGGGGAAAAGCTCGACGACGACCTGCGGGACTACATCTGGCGCGGCAGCCCGCTGCGTCATCAGCAATTGGCAGACCTGATGCTGCGGGTGCCCTACGACCACGATTATGCGCAGAGGCGCAACGAGCTGGGCGAGCTGGAAAACGCCCAGGTGGTGATGTTCGGCCCGTATCAGCAAGAACGTTGGCAGGTGGCCTATGACCGCCGCCGGTTGCCTTCGGTGGCCAGTGTCGCGGTATTCCAGCAGCACCCGATTGGGGTAGAGGTCGATAGCGTGCCGTCGTTCTACCTGACCTCGGTGTTCAACGGCATGCTCAGCGCCAAGACCCACCATTACCCCGGCGTGCAGCAAGCCTTCGCCGCCATGCAGGCCGGTGAGGTAGACGCGGTGATGGCCATGCGCGGCGAGGTCGACTGGCAACTGCATGAGGCCGCGAACCCACAGCTGGCGTTGGCGGAAAATGCGTACCCCAACCTGGGCAAGCAGGCCTGGGACATCGGCATGGCCGTGCATGAAAGCAACCGGCAGTTGGCCTATGCGGTCGAGGAGGCGCTAGAGGTGTTGATACGGGAGGGGCGCATGCAGGCGATCTATGCCCAGTACGGCCTGCGTTACCAGGTGCCGGAAATGTACCAGTAGCCTGGGCTCGGCAGCCCGGTAAATGGGAGCTGATCATGAACCTCAAAGCAACCTTGCTGCTGGCCTGCTGGCTACCTTGGGCAAGCCAGGCCCTGGCCAGCGAGCCGCGTGCCAGCCAGGACCCGGTGCCCTCGGTGATGTGGGACTTCTACCACAAGCAACTGCTCGACCAGGCAGCGTTCGTATTCGATGAGCGGGTCAAGCTGCTGGCTCCCCCTTTTGCCGAGGACGCACGCCAGGTGCCGTTGGAAATCGATGCCCGCGCGTTCACTGGCGAGGTGGTGCGCATCATTGCCTGGGCCGAACTCAACCCGCTGCCGCGCATTGTCGACTTCCAGCCCAGCGAACGGGTACTGCCGTGGTTATCGCTGCGTATCCGTATCGAGCAGGCCACACCACTTCGCGCGGCGGTGCTCACGCGCGACGGCCTGTGGCACGTGGGCTCGACCCTGATCGATGCTGCCGGCGGTGGTTGTACCGCCCCCAGCGTGGTGCGCACCCAGCCCGGCTGGGAAGAGCACCTCGGCGAGGTGCTGGGGGGCCGCTACCCGCGTGGCGACAGCAGCCGCCTGCGCCTGCAGGTGGCGCACCCGATGGACAACGGCCTGGTCAGTGGCATTCCCGAGTTCTACCTCAACCATGCCGAGTTGCAAGGCGCCGATGGCCAGCGCCTGGCCAGCCTGACGCTGTACCCGGCGGTCAGCGAGAACCCGAACCTGAGTTTCGATATCCAGGGCCCCGGGCCGACCCGGCTGTTGTTGCAGGACAACAGCGGTAACCAGTTCGAGGCGGCAGTGCCTTGAGCGCGGTCGCCATCCACCCCTGAACCGAGGCGCCTGCCATGCGTTGGATCCTGCTGTTGCTGTTGTGCCTGGGCCTTCCGGCCCAGGCCAACCTGGATTACCGGCTCGCCCCCCGGCAGATTGCCGAGGGTACCTGGCTGCTGGAGGGCAGTACCGACAATTTCGCCAAGGCCAATGGCGGCAACGTGGTCAACACGGCCTTCATCGTGACCGACGAGGGGGTGGTGGTGATCGACAGCGGGCCGTCCAGACGCTATGGCGAGGCCTTGCGCCAGGCGATTGCCACGGTGACCGACAAGCCGGTGCTGGAAGTGCTGCTGACCCATCATCACCCGGACCATGTGCTGGGCAACCAGGCGTTCACCGACGTGCCCATCGGTGCCCTGGCCGGCACCGCTGCGTTGTTGCGCGAGCAAGGCGATGCCATGGCGGAAAACATGTACCGCCTGGTTGGTGACTGGATGCGAGGCACCGAGGTGGTGCTGCCGACCCGGGTCGTGGAGCCGGGTGTGCGCGAGGTGGGCGGGCACCGCCTGCGCCTGCTCGGGCTACGCGGGCATACCGGTGCGGACCTGGCGATCCTCGATGAAACGACCGGGGTGCTGTTTGCCGGCGACCTGCTGTTTTATCAGCGTGCCCTGACCACCCCCAACAGCCCGGGCCTCGATGTGTGGCTGCACGACCTCGACACCTTGCAGGCGCTGCCCTGGAAGCAGCTGGTAGCCGGCCACGGGCCGCTGGCCAGTGATGCGCAACCCTTTGTGCAGATGCGCGACTACCTCAGCTGGCTGGACAACCTGCTGCGCGACGGCGCCGCCCGTGGCGACGATATGGCCGAAATGATCCGCAGCCCGATACCCGAACGCTTCGCCGGCCTGAGCCTGACGCGCTACGAACTTATTCGCAGTGTCAGCCACCTATACCCGCGGTACGAACGCCAGCAACTTCGGCGGGTAGACAGTACGCCCTGAGCCAGACGCTACGGCGTGGGAGCGGCCATGCGCCGCGAGAGGGCGGCGTAGCAGCGCCGGCAATTTCCGCTGACACCAACCCAGGGGCCGCTTTGCGCCCCTTTCGTTTAAAAGGCAGCTGCTACCAAGGAACTAGAAATCTCCACACTGCGAGCAATTGTTGGCAAACACCCCGGGACCAAGAATTCCCGGCACACCGGGAAAATTTCCCGGGCACAACAAAAAAACCAAAGGTAGCCGACATGACCCGATCCCCACGTCGTCCCGCGTTCGCCGTGAGCCTGGTGCTCAGCGCCATGTTGCTGGCCGGCGCTGCCCACGCCGCCGTCAGCAATGAAGATATCCTCCAGGACCCGAAGAACCCCCAGCAGATCGTGACCAATGGCCTGGGCGTGCAGGGCCAGCGTTACAGCCCGCTGGACATGCTCAACACCAACAACGTGAAGGAACTGCGCCCGGTCTGGGCGTTTTCCTTCGGCGGTGAGAAGCAGCGCGGCCAACAGGCGCAGCCGCTGATCAAGGATGGGGTGATGTACCTGACCGGCTCCTACTCGCGGGTATTCGCCGTGGACGCGCGAACCGGCAAGAAACTGTGGCAGTACGATGCGCGCCTGCCCGATGACATCCGCCCATGCTGCGACGTGATCAACCGGGGCGTGGCGTTGTACGGCAACCTGGTGTTCTTCGGCACCCTCGACGCCAAGCTGGTGGCGCTGAACAAGGACACCGGCAAGGTGGTGTGGAGCAAGAAGGTGGCCGACCACAAGGAAGGCTATTCGATCAGCGCCGCGCCAATGATCGTCAACGGCAAGCTGATTACCGGCGTGGCTGGCGGCGAGTTCGGTGTGGTGGGCAAGATCCAGGCCTACAACCCGGAAAACGGTGAGCTGCTGTGGATGCGCCCCACCGTGGAAGGCCACATGGGGTATGTGTACAAGGACGGCAAGGCCATCGAAAACGGTATTTCCGGTGGCGAAGCCGGCAAGACCTGGCCGGGCGACCTGTGGAAGACCGGCGGTGCAGCGCCGTGGCTGGGCGGCTACTACGACCCGGAAACCAACCTGATCCTGTTCGGCACCGGCAACCCGGCACCGTGGAACTCCCACCTGCGCCCAGGGGACAACCTGTATTCCTCGTCGCGCCTGGCACTGAACCCGGACGATGGCACGATCAAATGGCACTTCCAGAGCACGCCACACGACGGTTGGGACTTTGACGGCGTCAACGAGCTGATCTCGTTCAACTACAAGGACGGCGGCAAAGAGGTCAAGGCCGCCGCCACTGCCGACCGCAACGGCTTCTTCTACGTGCTGGACCGCACCAACGGCAAGTTCATTCGCGGCTTCCCCTTCGTCGACAAAATCACCTGGGCCACTGGCCTGGACAAGAACGGCCGGCCGATCTACAACGAGGCCAGCCGCCCGGGGGCACCGGGTAGCGAAGCCAAGGGCAGCTCGGTGTTCGTTGCCCCGGCGTTCCTCGGTGCGAAAAACTGGATGCCGATGGCCTATAACCAGGACACCGGGCTGTTCTACGTGCCCTCCAACGAGTGGGGCATGGACATCTGGAACGAGGGCATTGCCTACAAGAAAGGGGCGGCGTTCCTGGGCGCCGGCTTCACCATCAAGCCGCTCAACGAAGACTACATCGGTGTGCTACGTGCCATCGACCCGGTCAGCGGCAAGGAAGTGTGGCGCCACAAGAACTATGCACCGCTGTGGGGTGGGGTACTGACCACCAAGGGCAACCTGGTGTTCACCGGTACCCCGGAAGGCTTCCTGCAGGCGTTCAACGCCAAGACCGGCGACAAGGTCTGGGAGTTCCAGACCGGCTCAGGCGTGCTCGGTTCGCCGGTGACCTGGGAAATGGACGGCGAGCAGTACGTATCGGTGGTGTCCGGCTGGGGCGGCGCGGTGCCGCTGTGGGGCGGCGAAGTGGCCAAGCGGGTCAAGGACTTCAACCAGGGCGGCATGCTCTGGACCTTCAAGTTGCCCAAGCAGTTGCAGCAGACCGCCAGCGCCAAACCCTGACCCCTACTACCAAATGACGAGAGCCCCGCTGCCAACGATGCATTCGCCTGGCAGGCGGGGCTTTTTACCATCGGCATATCGCCTGTCGTGGGACAGGCATTGACCTGCAGAGGCTCAGCATGATCTACGCACAACCCGGAACCCCAGGCGCCGTCGTTTCCTTCAAACCGCGCTATGGCAACTTCATCAATGGCGAGTTCGTGGCGCCCTTGGCTGGCCAGTACTTCACCAACAGCTCGCCGGTCAACGGCCAACCGATCGCCGAATTCCCACGTTCTAGCGCACAGGATATCGAGCGCGCCCTGGACGCTGCCCATGCCGCGGCTGACGCGTGGGGCAAGACCTCGGTGCAGGAGCGGGCCCTGGCGCTGCTGAAAATCGCCGACCGGATCGAACAGAACCTCGAAGTGCTGGCGGTCACCGAAAGCTGGGACAACGGCAAGGCCGTACGCGAAACCCTGAATGCCGACGTGCCGCTGGCGGCGGACCACTTCCGTTATTTTGCGGGCTGCATTCGTGCCCAGGAAGGTGGCGCGGCGGAAATCAACGAAACCACCGTGGCGTATCACCTGCACGAACCCCTGGGTGTGGTCGGGCAGATCATCCCGTGGAACTTCCCGTTGCTGATGGCTGCCTGGAAACTTGCCCCGGCGCTGGCGGCGGGTAACTGCGTGGTGCTGAAACCGGCAGAGCAGACGCCGCTGTCGATCACCGTTTTTGCCGAGCTGATCGCCGACCTGCTGCCGGCCGGGGTGCTGAACATCGTCCAGGGCTATGGCCGTGAGGCTGGGGAGGCGCTGGCCACCAGCAAGCGTATTGCCAAGATCGCCTTCACCGGGTCGACCCCGGTGGGCTCGCACATCATGAAGTGCGCGGCCGAGAACATCATCCCGTCTACCGTCGAACTGGGTGGCAAGTCGCCGAACATCTTCTTCGAAGACATCATGCAGGCGGAGCCGGCGTTCATCGAGAAAGCCGCCGAGGGCCTGGTGTTGGCGTTCTTCAACCAGGGCGAGGTGTGCACCTGCCCATCGCGTGCGCTGATCCAGGAGTCGATCTACGAACCGTTCATGGCCGAGGTGATGAAGAAGATCGCCAAGATCAGCCGTGGCAACCCGCTGGACACCGAAACCATGGTCGGCGCCCAGGCGTCGGAGCAGCAGTACGACAAGATCCTCTCGTACCTGCAGATTGCCCGGGAGGAGGGTGCCGAATTGCTCACTGGCGGTGCCGCCGAGCGCCTGCAGGGTGACCTGGCCAGCGGCTATTACATTCAGCCGACCCTGCTCAAGGGCCACAACCGGATGCGCGTGTTCCAGGAAGAGATCTTCGGCCCGGTGGTGGGGGTGACCACCTTCAAGGACGAAGCCGAGGCCCTGGCGATCGCCAACGACAGCGAGTTCGGCCTGGGGGCCGGCCTGTGGACCCGCGACATCAACCGTGCCTACCGCATGGGCCGCGGCATCAAGGCCGGCCGGGTATGGACCAACTGCTACCACCTGTACCCCGCGCATGCGGCATTCGGTGGCTACAAGAAGTCGGGTGTGGGCCGTGAGACGCACAAGATGATGCTCGACCATTACCAGCAGACCAAGAACCTGCTGGTGAGCTACGACATCAACCCGTTGGGCTTCTTCTGACCCCCTGATGAACCTGCGCGGTTGGCGCAGCGGCCTGGTGTCGCGGCCAGGCTGCGCAGCCACCCTCATTGCTGTAGCGGTGCAGCGAATGCCAGGCCGCCTCCCCAGGCGCCCTGGCTGGCCTGATGGCAATGTGTGGCAACCCCGTTGCTACCAATGCACCCGCCAAACTCGTTCCAAAGTAGCATTCGCCCTCACCACCGCCCATGCATTAATGCCTCTACCGGAATCGCCCGGCACAAGAAGAGGACATGCCCCATGTGGACCAAACCCGCCTACACCGACCTGCGCATTGGCTTTGAAGTGACGATGTACTTCGCCAACCGCTGATGCCTGCCCGGCCACCGTCAAGGTGGCCGGATCCCCACGCCCGGTGCCTGCCGTGAAACTGATCGACCGCCAGCAGACACTGGCCCTGGCCAAGGGCTTGCGGCTACGCTGGGACCCGTTGCAGGCATGCCATGTGCTGCTGTACCCCGGGGGCGTCATCGAGCTCAACGCCAGTGCCGGCTGGGTGCTGGAGTTGCTGGACGGCCAGCGCAGTACGGCAGCGATCATCGACCAGCTGGCACAGCGTTTTCCCGGGGTTCCCGGCCTTGGCGAGGACGTACTGGCGTTCCTGGAGGTGGCCCGCGCCAAGGCGTGGATCGAATGATGCCTGTGCCGCTTTGGTCTGGTTGCTTTCGCCGCGGGATGCTTTACGCTGGCGGTTATCTTCCAGAACAATAAGAACAGGCTTTACGATGAGCCAGAGTTTCAGCCCCCTTCGCAAGTTCGTTTCGCCTGAAATCATCTTTGGTGCCGGCTGCCGACATAATGTGGCCAACTACGCCAAGACCTTTGGTGCGCGCAAGGTCCTGGTGGTCAGCGACCCTGGGGTGATTGCCGCTGGCTGGGTGGCCGACGTCGAGGCCAGCCTGCAGGCGCAGGGTATCGACTATTGCCTATACACGGCCGTCTCGCCCAACCCCCGGGTCGAGGAGGTGATGCTCGGCGCCGAGATCTACCGGCAGAATCACTGCGATGTGATCGTCGCGGTCGGTGGTGGCAGCCCGATGGATTGCGGCAAGGCCATTGGTATCGTGGTCGCCCACGGGCGCAGCATCCTCGAGTTCGAGGGCGTGGACATGATTCGCGTGCCCAGCCCGCCGTTGATCCTGATCCCGACCACCGCCGGTACCTCGGCCGATGTGTCGCAGTTCGTGATCATCTCCAACCAGCAGGAGCGCATGAAGTTCTCCATCGTCAGCAAGGCGGTGGTGCCCGACGTGTCGCTGATCGATCCGCAAACCACGTTGAGCATGGACCCGTTCCTGTCGGCCTGTACCGGCATCGACGCGCTGGTGCATGCCATCGAGGCGTTCGTGTCTACCGGTCATGGCCCGCTGACCGACCCCCATGCGCTGGAAGCCATGCGCCTGATCAACGGCAACCTGGTGGAAATGATCGCCAACCCCGGCGACATCGCCCTGCGCGAGAAGATCATGCTCGGCAGCATGCAGGCGGGGCTGGCGTTCTCCAACGCGATCCTGGGCGCGGTGCATGCCATGTCGCACAGCCTCGGCGGTTTCCTCGACCTGCCTCATGGCCTGTGCAATGCGGTGCTGGTCGAGCACGTGGTGGCGTTCAACTACAGTTCGGCGCCCGAGCGCTTCAAGGTCATTGCCGAGGTCTTCGGTATCGACTGCCGCGGCCTCAACCACCGGCAGATCTGCGGCCGCCTGGTGGAACACCTGATTGCCCTGAAGCACGCCATCGGCTTCCATGAAACCTTGGGCCTGCACGGGGTGCGCACGGCCGATATTCCGTTCCTGTCGCAACATGCAATGGATGACCCGTGCATCCTCACCAACCCGCGCGCGTCGAGCCAGCGAGATGTCGAGGTGGTCTATGGCGAGGCCCTCTGACGAGCAGCAGCGGGCGCTGGCAGGGCTGCTAGGCCTGGGCGACCACTCGGCGCGCAAAAGCCATTACCCGGAATTGTCTGCCCGGCTGGATGAACTGGAAGCCGAGCGCAACCGCTACAAATGGCTGTTCGAGAACGCCGTGCACGGCATTTTCCAGGCCAGCCTGCAGGACGGCATGCGTGCTGCCAACCCGGCATTGGCCCGTATGCTCGGCTATGACGACCCACAGCAAGTGCTGTTTTCCCTGACCGACCTGGCGACCCACCTGTTCGATGGCGGTGCGCAAGAGCTGCAGGCGATTACCGCGATTCTCGCCCGGGAGCACAGCCTGCATGGCTATGAAACCCGGCTGCGGCGCAAGGATGGCAGCCACCTCGACGTGCTGATGAACCTGCTGCTCAAGCCCGGTCACGAAGGCCTGGTTGAAGGCTTCGTGGCCGATATCACCGAGCGCAAGCAGGCCCAGCAGCGCCTGCAACAGCTCAATGACGAACTGGAGCAACGGGTTGCTGCACGTACCGATGAGCTGATCGAGGCGCGCGATGCTGCCGAAGCCGCCAACCGCAGCAAGGACAAGTACTTGGCCGCTGCCAGCCATGACCTGCTGCAACCGCTGAACGCCGCGCGCCTGTTGATCTCCACCTTGCGTGAGCGGCCGCTGCCAGACGCCGAACATGTGCTGGTGGAGCGTACCCACCAGGCGCTGGAGGGCGCCGAAGACCTGCTGACCGATTTGCTGGATATCTCGCGGCTCGACCAGGCTGCGGTCAGGCCCGATGTGGCGGTTTATCGCCTGGACGAGCTGTTTGCGCCTTTGATTTCAGAATTCCGCTCGGTGGCCGATGCCGCGGGCCTGAAATTTCACGCCAGGGTTCCCGATTATGCCGTCAGTACGGATCTGCGCTTGCTGACGCGCATTCTGCGCAATTTCCTCAGCAATGCCTGCCGCTACACCGACGAGGGCCGCGTTCTGTTGGGGGCAAGGCGCCGCGGCGAACACTTGCGCCTGGAGGTATGGGACAGCGGGCGCGGCATCGCCCAGGACCGTTTGCAAGCCATATTCCTGGAGTTCAACCAGCTGGACGTTGGCCGCGCAGCGGACCGCAAGGGTGTAGGCCTGGGGTTGGCCATTGTCGAGCGGATCGCCAAGATTCTCGGCTACCGGATCGAAGTGCGTTCGTGGCCGGGGCGTGGCTCGGTGTTCAGCATCGAGGTGCCGCTTGGCCAGGCGCTGCCGCCGCTCCTGCAGCCCACGCTGCCCCAGCCCACTGCCGGCAACCCGCTGCCGGGCCGTCGCCTGCTGGTGCTGGACAACGAAGTGAGCATTCTCGAAAGCATGGGCGCGTTGCTGGGGCAGTGGGGCTGCGAAGTGGTCACCGCCACCGATCAGCAGGGTGCCTTGCAGGCGCTTGAAGGGCGCGCCCCGGAGCTGATCCTGGCTGACTTTCATCTGGATCACGGCGTGGTGGGCTGTGAGGTGGTGCGGCAGTTGCGCGAACATTACGCCAGCGCCATACCCGCGGTCATCATCACGGCCGACCGCAGTGACCAGTGCCGGCGCTCGTTGCGCAAGCTTGGCGCACCGTTGCTGAACAAACCGGTGAAACCAGGCAAGTTGCGTGCGGTATTGAGCCAGTTGCTGGGCTGAGGGGCATGAGGCGTATTGGGGGGCGGCACCGCCCTTTGAGGGGGCGGGCTCATCCACGAAAAGGCCGGGCCTGCTGGCCGGGATTTCCCGGCCATTCCCCCATCAGCCATACGGCGGCGCCGGCAGCTCGGCCAGCAAGGTTTTCAGGCCTTCGCCCCACTGCCGGCGAATCTGCTGGTAATAGGCATCGTCGCTGGCGATACGGATGGGCTGCGGTGCCTCCAGGGCATCGGCTCGGTACACCAGCAAGTCCAGCGGCATGCCTACCGACAGGTTGCTGCGGATGGTGGAGTCGAACGAGATCAGGCCACAGCGCAACGCCTCATCCAGCGGGGTGCGGTACTCCAGGTTGCGGTCGAGTATGGGCCGCCCGTATTTGCTTTCCCCCAACTGCAGGAAAGGCGTGTCGCGCGTGGCCTGGAAAAAGTTGCCTTGGGCATAGACGTTGTAGATCGCCATCGGCCCGCCCGCAATCTGGCCACCGACGATGAACGAGCTGCTCAGGTCGATACCGGCCGTCAGCTTGCTGCGGTCGCGGCACACCACCTCGCGCAAGGTATCGGCCACCAGCACCGTGGCATCGTAGAGCGTGGCGACATTCAGCAGGTGCGGGCCGCTGCCCTGGCTGCGTTGCTGCAGCAGGTTGACCACTGACTGCGAGGTTGCCAGGTTGCCCGCCGTCTGCAGCACGATCAGGCGCTCACCGGGTACGCTGAAGACGAACAACTTGGCAAAGGTGGAGATCTGGTCGATACCGGCATTGGTGCGTGAGTCGCTGATGAAAACCAGCCCGTCTTGCAGGTGCATGGCGACACAGTAAGTCATGCAAGTTCCCTTGTGTGGCAGAGGTAGTGGCCTTGCTGCAGGCGCGCAGCAAGGCTGGCTTGAGGGCCAGGCGTCACTGGCGATGCACGTGAACACTGGCTTGCATGGACTCGGTGCCACCCCCGCGGCGCACGCCCCTGACCGGGCAGGCGTCGAGGTAGTCCAGGCCCACGGCCAGCTTCAGGTGCCGCTCGGGCCGGGTCAGGCGGTTGGTGATGTCGAAGCTGTACCAGGCGTCGTCGACCCAGGCTTCGGCCCATGCATGGCTGGCCAGGTGCTGTTCATCCTCGGTGCACAGGTAGCCGGAAACATAGCGGGCCGGCACCCCCAGGCTACGGGCGCAGGCCAGGAAGGCATGGGTATGGTCCTGGCACACGCCCGCACCGGCATTGAACGCTTCGCTGGCCGTAGTGCCGACGGAGGTCGACCCTGGGCTGTAGGGCATGCGCTCGGCCAGCCCCTGCATCAGGTCGATCAATGCGGCGCGGTCACGGTGCGTGCCGCATTGCTGGGCGGCGAAGGCCACCAGCGCGTCATCGGCCAGGGTCAGGTGGCTGCCACGCAAGAACGGCAGGGGTGACTGGCAGGCTGCCTCCTGTTCGCAGGCCGGGTCGATTTCGACCTGGCCGCTGGCAGTAAGGGCCAGGTGCCCATGGGGTTTGTCCAGCGTCAGCACATGCAGGATGTTGCCGTACGGGTCGATCTGGCTCTTCACCTTGCAAGGCAGGTCCAGTTGCCATTCGACGATGCGCTGGCGTTCGCTGCTGCGCGGGGTAAGGCGCAGGAACTGGATGCTGTTGGACACATCACTGGCGTAGCTGTAGGTGGTGTCGTGGCGGATGGACAGTTTCATACAACCTCCAGGTAGGAGTGATGGACCGCCTGGCCCAGTTGGTTGACGCGGCCGATGAAATCGCTGAGCCAGGGATGCAGCCCGGCGTCGAGGATTTCGTCGATGGCGGTGTAGCGCAGCCGCGCGTTGAGCTCGGCGGCCAGCCGCTGGGCCGCTCGCCCGGTACTGCCAGGCAGGCCGGCCAGGATCTGGTCCAGCTCCTCGATACAGGCATGCAGCGAGCGCGGCACGTCGACGCGCAGCAACAGCAATTCGGAAACCGGCCCGGCACTGGGCGCGGCGCGGTAGATTTCATTGAAGGCTTCGTAGGAGGTCAGGGCGCGCAGCAAGGCACTCCACTGGTAAAAACCCCTGGCCGAGTCGTCGCTGACCTCGTCGGAGGCCTCGCCGAACATTTCATAGCGCGCATCGAGCAGCCGCAGGGTGTTGTCGGCCCGTTCCAGGAAGGTGCCCAGGCGAATGAAGCTGTAGGCATCGTTGCGCATGATGGTACCGGAGGTGGCGCCGCGGAACAGGTGCGAGCGCTCCTTGACCCAGTCACAGAACTGGCTGATGCCGTAGCGGCCCAGCCCGTTGCTGGCAATGTTGCGCATTTCGATCCAGGTGGCGTTGATGTTCTCCCACATGTCGGCCGTTATCCGCCCGCGCACTGCATGGGCGTTGGTTCTGGCCGCCTGCAGGCAGCAGTAGATGCTGCCGGGGTTGGTGGCATCGAGGGCGAAGAAATGCAGCATGCGCTCGGTGTCGAGCTCGGCGTGGCGACGGATGTAGTCGTCGAGCGTGCCCGAGGCCAACAGTGACATGGCCAGTTCGGCATGGCCGTCGCTGCGCCCCGCCTGCGGCATCAGTGACAGCGAGTAGCTGACCTCGAGCATGCGCGCCAGGTTTTCCGCACGTTCCAGGTAGCGGGACATCCAGTACAGATCAGAAGCAGTTCGCGAAAGCATGGTTCAGTCCTCCACCACCCAGGTGTCTTTGGTACCGCCACCTTGTGACGAGTTGACCACCAGCGAGCCTTCCTTCAGCGCCACGCGGGTCAGGCCGCCTGGCACCAGGCGGGTTTCGCTGCCCGACAGTACGAACGGGCGCAGGTCGATATGCCGCGGCGCGATGCCGCTGTCGACGAAGGTCGGGCAGGTGGACAGGCACAAGGTCGGTTGCGCGATATAGGCATGTGGACGCGCTTTGATGCGGGCGCGGAAGTCCTCGATCTGCGCGGCAGTGGCGGCCGGCCCGACCAGCATGCCGTAGCCGCCAGAGCCCTGGGTTTCCTTGACCACCAGTTCGGGCAGGTTGGCCAGTACATGGGACAGGTCGGCCGGCTTGCGGCACTGCCACGTCGGTACGTTGTTGAGGATCGGCTCCTCGCCCAGGTAAAAGCGGATCATGTCGGCGACATAGGGGTAGATCGACTTGTCGTCGGCTACGCCGGTGCCCACCGCGTTGGCCAGCACTACGTTGCCGGCGCGGTACACCGAAATCAGCCCGGGCACGCCCAGCATCGAGTCGGGATTGAACGAGAGGGGGTCGAGGTAGTCGTCGTCCAGCCTGCGGTAAATCACATCGACCCGTTGCGGGCCGGCGGTCGTGCGCATGTACACATGCTCGTCGCGCACGAACAGATCCGCGCCTTCGACCAGCTCGATGCCCATTTCGCGGGCCAGGAAGGCATGCTCGAAATAGGCACTGTTGAAGCGCCCTGGGGTAAGCAGCACAGCAGTGGGGTTATCCAGCGGGCTGGCGCTCTTGAGCGTGTCCAGCAGCAGGTTGGGGTAGTGGTCGATGGGCGCGATGCGCTGGGCGGCGAACAGCTCGGGGAACAGGCGCATCATCATCTTGCGGTCTTCGAGCATGTAGCTGACACCACTGGGGGTACGCAGGTTGTCTTCCAGCACGAAATAGCTGCCATCGCCATCGCGCACCAGGTCCACGCCGGCGATGTGCGCATACAGGCCCCGGTGCAGGTCCAGGCCCTGCATGGCGATCTGATAACCCTCGTTGGCCAGGACCTGCTCTGGTGGGATGATCCCGGCCTTGAGGATGCGCTGGTCGTGGTAGATGTCTTCCAGGAACAGGTTCAGGGCCTGCACGCGCTGGATACAGCCGCGCTCGACCGTACGCCACTCGCTGGCGCGGATGCTGCGCGGGATGATATCGAAGGGGATCAGCCGCTCGGTGTCCTGTTTGTCGCCATACAAGGTAAAGGTGATACCGGCGCGGTGGAACAGCAGGTCGGCCTCGCGCCGGCGCTGCTCCAGCAGCTCCAGCGGGGTGTTCGCCAGCCAGCGGGCGAACTCTTGGTAGTGCGGGCGGCAGCTGCCGTTCGCGTCGTACATTTCATTGAAAAAAGCCCGGGACATACCCACTCCTTGCCGCCGTTACCGGCAGCTTCATTGCCGTTCATCTGCGTCTTTCAGGGTGCTGCCTTGCTGGTAAGTGGGGGTGTCTTCAGCCTCGGTCGCGTTGGGTTGCGGGTGCATTCCGTTCACCAACCAGCATTGCAATGAAAGTGCCGAAAACCCGGTGCAGTGCCGGGCAGGCCAGGGAATGGGCGGTGGGCAGCGGTTTTGCTGGGCGGCGCCTGGTCCAGGCGGGGTGAGGTGGCGGCCGGCTGACCGGCCGGCATGCATCAAAACAGGGCGCCTGGTGTGCAGCCGCGTTTTTTGAACCGAGTTGGTGCGTACCGCCATGCCGGCCAGGCCAGGCAGGCGGTTCAACACCTCAACCCGCGTTGGCGGTCAGTTCCTGGCGAACGATGGCAGCACCGGCGCTCAACGCCTTGAGCTTGCCGCTGGCGACCGCGCGCGGCAGTGGGGCCATGCCGCAGTTGGTGCAGGGGTAGAGTTTGTCGGCGTCGACGAACTGCAACGCCTTGCGCAGGGTGTCGGCCACGGCTTCGGGCGTTTCGATGGCAGGGTTGGCGACATCGATGGCACCGACCATGACCTTCTTGCCCCGAATCAGCTCAAGCAGTTCCATCGGCACATGGGCGTTGTGGCACTCCAGCGAAATGATATCGATGCTCGACTGCTGCAACGTCGGGAACACCTGTTCATATTGCCGCCATTGCGCCCCCAGGGTCTGTTTCCAATCGGTGTTGGCCTTGATCCCGTAGCCATAGCAGATGTGCACCGCGGTTTCGCACTTGAGCCCTTGAACGGCGCGCTCCAGGGCGGCCACGCCCCAGTCGTTGACCTCATCGAAGAACACATTGAACGCCGGTTCGTCGAACTGGATGATATCGACGCCCGCCGCTTCCAGTTCCAGTGCTTCCTGGTTGAGTAGCCTGGCAAATTCCCAGGCCAGTTTTTCCCGGCTTTTGTAATGGCTGTCATACAGCGTGTCGATCATGGTCATTGGGCCCGGCAGCGCCCACTTTATTGGCTGGGCAGTTTGCTGGCGGAGGAACCTGGCATCGTCGACGAACCCCGGTGCCTGTCGCGCGACAGCACCCACCACCGAGGGCACGCTGGCGTCGTAGCGATCGCGAATGCGCACGGTCTGGCGTTGCTGGAAATCGACCCCGCTCAAGTGTTCGATGAACGTGGTCACGAAATGTTGGCGGGTCTGTTCGCCGTCACTGACGATATCGATGCCCGCGTGCTGCTGTTCCTGCAAGGCCAGGCGCAAGGCGTCCTGTTTGCCTTCGGCCAGCTGCGCGCCCTGCAATTTCCAGGGTGACCAGAGTGTTTCAGGCTCCGCCAGCCAGGTAGGCTTGGGCAAACTGCCGGCAGTGGAGGTGGGAAGTAGCGTGTTCATCAGCGGTTACCTTGTGCGTTGAGGTGATCAGCCGGCGTATTGAGCGGACCATTGCTCCAGGGTGGCCTGGTACGGTTTGACGAAGCGCTCCTCGGCAAACCTGCCTTGTTCGAGCGCCAGGCGGCTGCGCTCTTCGCGGTCGTAGACAATGCGTGTAAGCGAATAGTCCTGGTGCTGCAGGCTCGGTTGGTAGGCCATTGCGGCTGCCGCATTGGCGTTGTAGATCTCGGGGCGGTAGATCTTCTGAAAGGTTTCCATGGTGCTGATGGTGCTGATCAGCTCCAGGTTGCTGTAGTCGGCCAACAGGTCACCGGCAAAGTAGAAAGCCAATGGCGCCACGCTGCCGGGCGGCATGAAGTAGCGCACCTTGAGCCCCATCCTGCTGAAGTATTCGTCGGTCAGCGAGTGGTCGTTCTGGTGATACTCCACGCCCAGCACCGGGTGCTGGTTTTCAGTGCGGTGGTAAACCCTGCTGCTCGACACACTCAGGCAGATGACCGGCGGCTTGTCGAAGTGCGCCTTGTAGGTGGCCGAGTTGATGAAGCACTTGAACAGCTTGCCATGCAGTTCGCCAAAGTTGTCCGGCGTGCTGAAGCTTGGCCGACCCTTGTTGTGTTCCAGCAACAACACACTGAAGTCGTAGTCCCGCACGTACGAGGAAAAGTTGTTACCGACCATGCCATCGATGCGGCGGTTGGTGGTGTGGTCGACGATATGGGTCTGCAACAGCTCGATCAGCGGCAGGCCGCTGCTGCGCTGTTCACTGTGCAGGTGCAGTTCCACCGAAATGATATCCAGCTCTACGCTGTAACGGTCTGCATAGGCATTGTCCCAGTGCGCCAGGGCGTTGAAGCGGTTGTCGATCATCTGCAAGGTGTTGCGCAGGTTTTCCTGGCGGTTTTCTCCCCGCGCCAGGTTGGCGAAATTGGTGGTGATGCGCGTGTTTTCGCCGGGCTGGTAGTGCTCGTCGAATGCGATGCGCTGCACAGTGAATTGCGGTGCGTAAGCCATGTTGTACGGTGTCCTGGTGCCTCGCTCGTGCCGTTGGATAGTGCAAGCAGGCAACTATTGCCATGGCGCGAGCGACGTGATGTCCGTGTTCAGGCCGTATTCTAGGCAGGGCCATACATGAATGATATTGAAGATAAATCACTAATGATTTAGCGCTGCTCATGATGCAAGGGTATCGGGAGTAGGCAACGGCAGGGAAAGCCTGTGCATGCGGTCGAGCGCGGGTGGTTGGCCCTGTGATCTTGTTCGCAACTTTCCAGACTAAAGGTACGGAATTTTCAAGTTGGCATGAATATCCCATGTCAGTCGGGAGTCCAGTCTCCACCTACTGCACTACCTCCATCACCTCCACGGAAGAACAAGAAAGGGGGCTAACATGAGTTGTCTGATTTGCGCAGGGCACGCGGAATCCGTCGAATGCACCCTTGGATGGGAGGAGCGGCGCTGTTCCCAATGCGGGTGTTACCGAATGTCCCAGTCGCTGATCCTGTTGATGATGGAAGAGGGGCAGATCTTCGACACCGAGCGCATGCGCCAATGGCTGGTCGTGCGGCGTGGGCAGGTGCCGGTGCCCGCCATCGACCATGAGCACGCCATACTGCGCCTGTGAGTGGCGCAGACGCTCAGGTGCCTGTACAGGCAGTTGTGTACCTGGCTGGCTGACCTGCGGCATCATAGCCGCTCGGCCACCCACTGACCAAGGATGCTGGAATGCGCAAAGTTGGCGAGCGACTGCCCGACGTGAACCTGTACCCGTCCAACAACCCTGCTGGCGCCTGCACTCAGGCCCCGAACGCTTCTTCCATTGGCCAGCGTCGCCAGCAGCGCACAAGGTAAAGACGGTTGAAACTTCACCAGCTCCGGGCGCTTGTCGCCATTCACAATGCCGGTAGCATCCTCGAAGCCTCCAAGCTCCTGCACATTACCCAACCTGCCCTGAGCCGTTCGATCAAGGAGCTGGAGCGCGAGGTGGGCTTCGCTTTGCTGCAACGCTCACCCAAGGGCATGGCCCTGACCGAGGAAGGCAAGCGCGTGATCCGCCATGCCAACCTGGTGGTCGAAAGTATTCGCCGCCTGCAGATCGAAGCGGCGAGCATCCAGGACGCCACGCTGGGCGCGGTGTCGATCGGCGTCACCTCGCTCACGGCCATGCTCGACGGGGTGGATGAAAGTATCCTGGCGTTCCGGCGTAAATACCCGCGAGTCAAACTCACCATCACCGACCTGCGCCCTAGCCAGATCCTGCAACGTTTGCGCGATGGCAGCCTGGACTTCGCCATCACTTCGCAGCAGCCGCTCAGCCGCCTGAGCCTGGACTGGGAGGCGCTTGGCAGCATCAAGGGCAGCGTGATCTGCCATGTGTCGAACCAGCAGCAGTTCAGCAAATCGCTGCGCACATTGCAGTACGCCCACTGGATCAGCCTGGACGAATTGGCCGATCAGGCGTCGCAGTTTCACCAGCTGTTCGAGGCCAACGGCCTGCCCGTGCCGCAAAATACCGTGGAGTGCACCTCGGTAATGATGGCGCTCAAGCTGCTGCAGAATACCGAGGCGCTGATGACCATCAGCCAACTGGCGGTGGACCAGAGTTTCAGGTACGGCATTGGCAGCGACTTCGTGGTCATGCCGGTGCAAGAGCTGATCCCGGATTACCCGATCAACCTGGTTTGCATCGACCGCCATAGCCTCACCACACCTGCCCAGGAGCTGTATCACAGCTTGCGCGGGCGGGTGCTGAGGCAAGCCCGGGCAGGGGCGTCAGAAGTGGTAGTACATGCCTAGCGCGACGTTGACCGGGTCGTCGCCCGGCTGCTCGAGCGGGGTACCTGCGTAGGTGACCGCCGAAGCGGGCTGGTTGGCGATCAGGCCGACCCGACCATACACGGCCCAGCGCGGGGTCACGAAGTGGTCGTAGCCAACCATTGCCGCGAAGGCGTCCTGGTCCTTGGCGGTGACCTGGCGTTGCATGATTGCCAGGCGTAGCACATCGCGTTCGCCAACCGGCACCATTGCCCCTGCAGTGATCAACGTGGTGCTAGGGCTGCCGGCCTGGTCCACGTCCTGGCGTTGCCAGGTCAGGCTGGTGGCCAGCGGGCCGAAGTCGTAGAACGCCGACAGGCTCTTGTAGCGGTTGGCGGTCTGGCGCGTGTTGCCAGCGTCGTCCCATGGGTCGCTGTAGTACAGGTTGTAGGAGCCCAGCAGCATCACCCGCTCGTTGCGGTATTGCAGGCGCGCGCCACCGCCTCGCAGGGTGCGCCCCTGGCTGGCGGCATCGTCGAAACCAAGGCTCACTGCCGTGCCCAGGCTGAAACCGTTGAGGTTCGGGGTGGTGTAGGCCAGTGTGTGCTTGGGGCGCAGGTCCAGGTAATAGGCGCCCTTGCCGGCTGCTGGCAGGGCCAGGTAGGTGTAAGGCGAGCCGTACGTGGCCAGGAACGGGTCGGCGTAGGTGGGGGTGCCCATGCTGTAGGTCTTGCCGAACTCCAGTTTACCCAGGCTTCTCGAACGTAGGGCCACAGCCGCCAGGCGCAGGCTGCCGACAGTGTCCCAGCTGCCCTCCAGGGCCTGGCCATTGAGGTTGAAGTCTTCTTCGGCTACCAGCTCCAGCGCGCTGTCAGCGCTTAGCCCCTTGCGCGCATACAGCCCAAGCTTGTTGGTCCAGGCACCGCCGCCGGCCTGCCTGAAGCCCGCGTGCTGCTGCGAGTCGTGGTAGCTGGCAAAGGCGTCCACGGTGCCGTAGACCTTGAGCGTGTCATCAAAGCCGTAGTCCACCCCGTAATAACCGAAACCAGGCGCGATCCGGGCGAGTGCCGGAAAGCCCTCTGCCTGTGCCTCAGCGGCCAGGCAAGCGCTTTGGATCATCAACAGCAACGATGTAGTGCGAGTGTTCATTCACGACTCCAGGCCAGCACGATGATGGGGTGGCTGTAGCGTCGATGAATAACCCGTTGCAGTGTGATTGCTTATTCGGCCAGTGCATGCCGTTTGGTTAAGCCAATGGGCGCCTTTGCGGTGGCGCATGACCGGTGCTCATGCCCTTGGCAACGGCTGACCTGCGGCCATTGGGCAACGCCTGCAGCATCGGTTGCATGCCTGCCGGGGTGCCGACCTCAGGGCGCTGGGCTGATTAACCCCGGGTTAACCAATTGCCGAAACTGCAAGTGTATTGACTGCCCGATTGGCCGATATTCGTTGCACGCCGCGATTCGCCAACGGAGAAAAAACAATGACAACACCGCTACCCGCACCGCCAGTTCTGCAGGCGGATGCGCCTTGCAGTGCGCACTCGTCGTCCTCGCGTAAAACCTTGATTGCCTGCTCGCTGGGCAATGCGCTGGAAATGTACGACTTCACGATCTACAGCTTTTTCGCTGTATTGATCGGCAAGCATTTCTTCCCGTCCGATTCGGCAATGGCTTCGTTGTTGATGTCGCTGGCCACCTTCGGCGTCGGCTTTCTGATGCGGCCGGTCGGGGCCATGGTCATTGGCCGTTACGCCGACCGGCATGGGCGCAAGGCGGCCTTGTCGCTGACGATTGGCTTGATGACCCTGGGTACGGCATTGATCGCGTTCACCCCCACCCATGCGCAGATCGGTATCTGCGCCACGCTGCTGCTGGTGGCCGGTCGGCTGATTCAGGGCCTGTCGGCCGGTGGCGAGATCGGTACCGCATCGGTGTTCCTGATGGAGTCCAGCGCTGTTGGCAAGCGCTGCCAGAGCGTCAGTTGGCAGGCGGCCAGCCAGGGCTATGCCGCCCTGGTGGGGGCAGGGTTCGGTCTGGCGCTCAGCCAATGGCTCGAGCCGGACGCGCTGGAAAGCTGGGGTTGGCGCATCCCGTTCATTTTCGGCCTGCTGATCGGCCCGGTCGGCTGGTACATTCGCACGCGGTTGCCGGAAACCCATACCGCCGAAGCGGCGCGTTCAGGCGAGCCGGTGCTGGATGCCGCCCTGCTCAAGCGAATCGCCCTGGGCATTGGCCTGATGGCCAGCTCGACCATCGGCATGTACCTGTTCGTGTTCTACATGCCCACCTACCTGACCACCGCCTTGCATTACCCGCCAGGCAGCGCGATGGCGATCGCCTGCATCAGCAGCGGCTGCATGGCGCTCATCTGCCCACTGGCGGGCAAGTTCGCCGACAAGCACCAACTGCGCAAGCGCCTGCTGGTATGGACGGTCGCCACGCCGGTGGTGCTGACCTTGCCGGTGTTCTACCTGCTCGGGCATATCCAGCACATGGGGCTGGCAATGATGTGCGTGGCGGTGCTGATCCTGCCCACCTGCATGGGCGCCGGTGCGTTCTTTGCCCTGATGATGGAGGGGTTTCCCAAGGCGCAGCGCTCTTTCGGCACTTCGGTCAGCTACAGCCTGGGGGTAACCCTGTTTGGGGGGTTCTCACCGTTGGTGGCCACCTGGCTGATCGCTGCGCTGGGTACGCCATTGGCCCCGGCCTACTTCTTGTTGGCCGGTGGTGCAGTCAGCCTGGTCTGCCTCAACTACTTCCCTGAAAACAAAGGATGCGAGTGACATGGGTACTTTGCAGAGTGATCAGCCGTTGCAACCAACTGCAGCGCTCGATGCGTTTGTCATGCTGCGCCGGCAGATCCACGCCGCGCCGGAGATAGGCGGCGACACCCCGGGAACGGCGGCGCTGGTAGCCGACACACTGCAGGCGCTGGGCTATACGGTGCATCGGCAGGTGGGTGGGCACGGGGTGGTGGGGGTGCTGAAGGTGGGTGACAGCCCGCGCAGTATCGGTTTGCGTGCCGACATGGACGCCTTGCCCATGAACGAGAAGAACGCTTTCGCCCATGCCAGCAAGGTGCCCGGGCGAATGCATGCCTGCGGTCATGACGGGCATACCGCGATCCTGCTGGCGGCTGCAGCGCAACTGGCGGCTAGCCGCCAGTTCAACGGCACGTTGAACCTGATCTTCCAGCCGGACGAAGAGGGCCTGGCCGGCGCCAGGGCGATGATCGACGACGGGCTGTTCGAACGCTTCCCGTGTGATTCGGTGTATGCCCTGCACAACATGCCCGGCCTGCCGGTGGGCACGTGCGTGGTACAGGCCGGGCCGACCATGGCCTCTTCCCAGCGGGTCAGCATTCGCATCACCGGCAAAGGTGGCCATGGGGCGATGCCGGAACTGTCGGTAGACCCGATAATGGCGTTGCACAGCCTGATCGGTGCGATCCAGACCATCAAGTCGCGCAACCTGAGTGTCGACGACCATGCTGTGATCAGCATCGGCATGATCCAGGCTGGTACGGTGTACAACATCATCCCCGACGAGGCCTGCATGCTGCTGAGCGTGCGCACCGACACGGCCGAGACCCAGCAGAAGATCAACAGCCGGATAGAGGCGTTGGCCAGGGGGCACGCGCAAGCTTTTGGCGTTGAGATCGATGTGCAGTTTACCCAGCTGGCCCCGGCGTTGTGCAACAGCGAGCAAGAAAGTGCGCTGCTGCGCGAGAGCCTGCGACCGCTGTTCGCCGATGGCGCACTGCTGGACAAGCTGCCGAAAAAGGTCATGGGTACCGAAGACTTCGCCTACATGCTGCAGGCGCGGCCAGGCTGTTACTTCATGCTCGGCAACGGCACCGGCGAGTTTCATGGGTGTTCGGTGCACAACCCTCACTATGACTTCAACGATGCGTTGGTGAAGATCGGCGCCGATTGCTGGGTCAAGTGGGTGCAGGACGCGTTGCGCTGAGCCCGCCCGGGTACTACCGCCTGGCCGGTGGCGGCCACACGGTGGTGGCGCCACAGGCCATGGTCGTGCCTGGGGTCAGTGCGCGCTGGCCACGGTCTGCGGTTGCCAGCCGCCACCCAGGGCTTTGTAGATCGAAACGATGCCGCGGTACAGCTCGACCTCGCCTTGCGCTTGCGCATCTTCGGCACTCAGCCGTTCGCGTTCGGCATCGAGCAGCACCAGGTAGTCCACGGTCCCCTCGCGGTAGCGAATCGAGGCCAGTTGCGCCGCCTTGCGGCTGGCTTCGCTCTGGCGCATCAACGACAGCAACCGTTGTTGGGTCTTGGCGTAGTCGCTGAAGGCGTTGGCCGACTCTTCCAGTGCCAGCAACACCTGTTGCTCGTAATTGGCCATGGCGCCTTCGGCGTCGGCCTTGGCCCCGCGCAGGCGGGCCCGCACGCTGCCCAGGTCGAACGCCGCCCAGGTAATGCTGGGGCCCAAGGCCCAGGCGTTGGCCGCCGATGAGCCGAGCTGCGACCCGCGCGCGGCGGTAAAGCCCAGGAAGCCGCTGAGGCTGACACGCGGGAACAGGTCGGCGGTGGCGACGCCGACGTTGGCCGTGGCGGCTGCCAGCTGGCGTTCGGCGCTGCGAATGTCCGGGCGGCGGCGCAGCAGTTCGCCGGGGTCGCCCACCGGCAGCGCCTTGGCGATGGCCGGCAGCGCCTTGGGCGACAAGTCTACGCTCAGGGCGTCGGGGCGCTGGCCGAGGAGGGTGGCGATGCGGTGCCGCGCCCGGGCCTGTTCGGCCTGCAGTTGCGGCACGGTCGCTTCGACCCCGGCCAGGCGGGCATCGGCGCGTACCACGTCGAGGTCGTTGCCGACCCCGGCGTCGCGCAGGGTTTCGGTGATGCTGCGCGATTGCTGCTGGGTCTTGAGGTTGGCCAGGGCAATCTTCTCGCGCAGCTGTGCACCGCGTAATTGCCCATAGGCATCGACCAGTTCGGCGATCAGGCTGACCTGCAACTGCTGCAGGTCGGCGGCAGCGGCCGCTTCCTGCGCTTCACTGGCTTCGATCTGGCGCTGGATGCGGCCGAACAGGTCCAGCTCCCAGGCCATGTCCAGGCCCAGGTCATAGCGTTCGCTGTTCACCCGTTGCTCGGTCTGGCCAGGAACCTGGCCTTTGCCGATATCGCTGCTGGCACGGCTGGTGACCACCGGGAACGGGTCGTTCTCGGCGTCTTCACGGATCGAGCGGGCCGACTTCAGGCGGGCAAAGGCCACGCGCAGATCCCGGTTGCCGGTCAACGAAGCCTGCACCAGCTGGTTCAGTACCGGGTCGTCGAACTGCTTCCACCACAAGCTTTCAAAGTGGCTGCGGTCATAGGCCTTGGCCTGCGCATCGGCGCCCAGCTGGGCAGGTGCGGTGGCGGGGGCCTGGTAGTCCGGGCCGACCGCGCAGGCGGCCAGGGCCAGGGCCAGCAGGCTTGGCGTCAGGGGTTTGAGCAGGTTCATGCGTGGTTCTCCAGCACTTGCACGCGTTCGGCCTTGCGGGCCTGGCGACGCTCGACGAAACGGCGGATCAGGAAGAAGAACACCGGGGTGAGGAACAGGCCGAATACGGTCACGCCGATCATTCCGGAGAACACCGCCACACCCATGGCATGGCGCATTTCCGAGCCTGCCCCCGAGCTGAACACCAGCGGCACCACGCCCATGATGAAGGCGATGGAGGTCATCAGGATCGGCCGCAGCCGCAGGCGGCACGCTTCCAGCACGGCAGCCAGCGGGTCGAGGCCCTTGGCCTGTTCGTCCTTGGCGAACTCGACGATCAGGATCGCGTTCTTGCACGCCAGGCCCACCAGTACGATCAGCCCGATCTGGGTGAAGATGTTGTTGTCGCCACCCGATACGATCACACCGGTGATCGCCGACAGCAGGGTCATCGGCACGATCAGGATCACGGCCAGCGGCAGGCTCCAGCTTTCGTACTGGGCAGCCAGTACCAGGAAGGCCAGCAGCACGCACAGCGGGAACACGAACAGCGCGGTATTGCCCGACAGGATCTGCTGATAGGTCAGGTCGGTCCACTCGAAGGTCATGCCGTTGGGCAGTTCCGCTTTCAGCAGTTTTTCGATGGCCGCCTCGGCCTGGCCGGAGCTGTAGCCAGGGGCTGCGGCACCGTTGATTTCAGCGGTGATGAAACCGTTGTAGTGCATCACACGGTCCGGCCCGGAGGTATCGCTGACCTTGAGGAAGGTCGCCAGCGGTATCATCTCGCCCAGGTTGTTGCGCACCTTCAATTGGCCGATTTGCTCGGCATCGAGGCGGAACTGCTGCTCAGCCTGGACGTTGACCTGGTAAGTGCGGCCAAAGCGGTTGAAGTCGTTGGTGTACAGCGAGCCCAGGTAGACCTGCAGGGTGTCGAAGATGTCGCTGATCGCCACGCCATGGGTCTTGGCCTTTTCCCGGTCGATGGCGGCATCGACCTGCGGCACGTTGACCTGGTAGCTGGTGAACAGGCCCGCCAGCTCCGGCACCTCGTGGCTTTTGGCAATGATGTTCTGGGTTTCCTTGTACAGCGCTTCGTAGCCCAGGTTGCCGCGGTCTTCGATCTGCAGGCGGAAGCCGCCGATGGTGCCCAGGCCTTGTACCGGCGGTGGCGGGAAGATCGCGATGTAGGCGTCCTGAATGTCGGCGAACTGGGCATTGAGCGCGGCAGCGATGGCGGCAGCCGACTGGCTTGGGTCCTTGCGCTCGTCAAACGGCTTGAGTGGAGTGAACACGATGCCGCTGTTCGGGCTGTTGGTGAAGCCGTTGATCGACAGGCCAGGGAAGGCGACCGAGTCGGCCACGCCAGGTTGCTTGAGGGCGATTTCGCTCATGCGCTTGATCACCGCCTCGGTGCGGTCGAGGCTGGCGGCGTCGGGCAACTGGGCGAAGGCCACCAGGTATTGCTTGTCCTGGGCCGGTACGAAGCCGGTGGGGGTAGACGAGAAACCCAGGTAGGTCAGGCCCATCAGGCCGGCGTACACGAACAGGGCGATGCCGCTGGAGCGAATGACCCGGCGCACGCCGCCCACGTAGCGGTGAGAGGCACGGTCGAAAAAGCGGTTGAACGGGGCGAACAGCCAGCTGCCCAGGAGTTTTTCCAGTAACCGCGAGAAACGGTCCTTGGGCGCATGGTGTTCCTTGAGCAGCACGGCAGCCAGCGCCGGTGACAGGGTCAGCGAGTTGAATGCCGAGATCACCGTGGAAATGGCGATGGTCAGCGCGAACTGCTTGTAGAACTGCCCGGTCAGGCCGGAAATGAAGGCCGCAGGCACGAACACCGCACACAGGACCAAGGCGGTGGCGATGATCGGCCCGGTCACTTCGGCCATGGCCTTCTGCGTCGCCTCCAGGGGTTTGAGGCCCAAGCCGATATTGCGCTCGACGTTTTCCACCACCACGATGGCGTCGTCCACCACGATACCGATGGCCAGCACCAGGCCGAACAATGACAGGGCGTTGAGCGAGAAGCCGAACAGGTGCATGACCGCAAAGGTGCCGATCAGCGATACCGGCACCGCCAGCAACGGGATGATCGAGGCGCGCCAGGTTTGCAGGAACAGAATGACTACCAGCACCACCAGCACCAGCGCTTCGAACAGGGTGTGCACCACCGCCTCGATGGAGCCGCGCACGAACACGGTCGGGTCATAGACGATGCTGTAGTCCATGCCTTCGGGGAAGTCCTTCTTCAGCTCGGCCATTTTTGCCCGTACTTCGTCGGAGATCTCGATGGCGTTCGAGCCTGGGCGCTGGAAGATCGGCAGTGCCACTGCCGGCTGGTTGTTCAGCAACGAGCGCAGGGCATATTGGCTGGAGCCGAGCTCGACCCGGGCGATGTCTTTCAGCCGGGTGATTTCGCCGTCGGCGCCGGCGCGGATGATGATGTTCTCGAACTCTTCCTCGTTGACCAGGCGGCCCTGGGTGTTGATCGACAGCTGGAAACTGGTCGAACCCGGGGCGGGCGGGGCGCCCAACTGGCCGGCGGCGACCTGGCGGTTCTGTTCGCGAATGGCTGCGACCACGTCACTGGCGGTGAGGTTGCGCGAAGCAGTTTTGTTCGGGTCGAGCCAGACGCGCAGCGAGTAGTCGCCCATGCCGAACAGCTGCACATCACCCACGCCGCCAAGGCGTGCCAACTCGTCCTTGATATTGAGGATGGCGTAGTTGGACAGGTAGAGCATGTCGTAGCGGTTGTCCGGCGAGGTCAGGTGCACGACCATGGTCAGGTCGGGCGAGGCCTTGTCGACGGTGATACCGATGCGGGTTACTTCTTCCGGCAGCTTGGGCTGGGTGCGGGTGACGCGGTTCTGCACCTGCACCTGGGCGTTGTCCAGGTCGGTGCCCAAGGCGAATGTGATGGTCAGCGTCAGTTTGCCGTCAGCGGTGGACTGGGAAGACATGTACAGCATGTTCTCCACACCGGTAATGGCTTGCTCCAGCGGCGCAGCCACGGTTTCGCCGATGACTTTCGGGTTGGCACCCGGGAAGTTGGCGCGTACCACCACGGTTGGCGGCACTACCTCGGGGTATTCGCTGATGGGTAACTGGAACAGCGAGATCGAGCCGGCAATCAGCAGCACCAGCGACAGCACGGCGGCGAAGATCGGCCGGGTTATGAAGAATTTGGAGAAGTTCATCGGTCTGGTCCCTTAACCGCGTGGCGCCTGGGCGCTGGCGTTTTTCACGTTGTTGCCCGCCACTTTGGGCGCCGGGTTGCTGGCCTCCAGGGCCTGGCGCTGTTGGGCGAGGGCGGCGAGGGTCTGCTCGCTGGCCATCTGGGTTTCCTGCGGCGTTACCGGCGAACCCGGGCGTACGCGCTGCAGGCCCTTGACCACGATGCGCTCGTCCTTGCCCAGGCCGCTGCGCACGATGCGCAGGCCTTCGAGTTTCGGCCCCAGTTCCACGGCGCGGTAGGCGGCCTTGTTGTCCTTGTCCATGACCAGCACGAACTTCTTGCCAAGGTCGGTGCCCACGGCCTCGTCGTTGATCAGTACGGCGTCGTACTGGGCGCTGCCCACCAGCTTCAGCCGGGCATACAGGCCCGGGGTGAACTGGCCGTCGCGGTTGTCGAACACGGCGCGGCCACGGATGGTGCCCGTGCGCGGGTTGACCTGGTTGTCGACGAAGTTCATCTGGCCCAGGTGAGGGGTGCCGGTTTCGTTGGTCAGGCCGAGGTACACCGGGGTGCTCTGGCCGCGTTGGCCCTCGCGCGCCAGCTGGGTGTACTTGAGGTACACGCGCTCGTCGGCGTCGAAGTAGGCGTAGACCTTGTCGGTGGAGACCACGCTGGTCAGCGGGGTCACGTCGGCGCTGACGATGTTGCCGGCCGTGAACGCGGCGCGGCTGACCCGGCCGCTGATCGGCGCGGTAACCCGGGTAAAGCTGAGGTTCAGGCGGGCGAGGTCCAGTTGAGCCTGGATGGCGTCGACCCCGGCCCGGGCTTCGGCAGCGGCGCTGCTGCGCGATTCGGCCAGCTCGGCGGAAATGGCGTTGCTGTCGCGCAGGCGCTCACCACGGCGGGCTTCATTGGCGCTGCGGATGGCGGTGGCCTTGGCTTGTTGCAACTGGGCTTCGAGGCGGCGGACTTCTGCCTGGAACGGGCGCGGGTCGATCTGGAACAGCAGGTCGCCTTTCTTGACCTGGGCGCCCTCGGTGAAGGCGACCTGGTCGATCTGGCCGGACACCCGCGGGCGCACCTCGACGGTTTCCGGGGCTTCGAGGCGGCCGGTGAACTCGTCCCATTCATTGATCGGTTGCTCGATCACCTTGGCCACGGTGACTTTCGGCGCGGCGGGAGCCTGCACGGCGTCGGGGGTTCGGCCGCAAGCGCTGATCACCACCACAGCCAGGGCTGCGAGGGGGAAGCGCAAGGGTTTGAGTGATTGTTCCATGGAGAACTCCGCCAATGTATTAGTGATGGGCGGAGTGTGAGTGTCTTGCGCGAGAGGCACGAATCGAACGGGCCGAAATCTATTATCACGCTGAATGATAGGTCGGGATCAGCGGGTGGTGAATCGAGGGTGCGGGCCTGCACCCGAAGCCGGTGCCAGGGCCCGCTGCCACGGGCTTAGCGTTGGCTGCCGCCAGCGCCGCCTGCGTCGGCACCACCGGTCCCTTCGGACCCTGTGCCGTCCATGCCTGGCAAGTCACGACTGTCGTTCTGCTGGGCGGGCGGGCTGTCCGGGTCATTGCCCTTGATGCGCGGGTCGGTATCCCGCGGCATGGGTTTTTCGATCGGGTTGAGGGTGCTGTCCACGCCGGGCTGCGGCGCGTTGTTGTGCGGGTCGTCGGGGTAGGTCGGGCCAGTGCCGGCGGCAAGCGCCAGTGGCGAGGCGAGCAGGGCAATCAGCAGCACGCTTGAGCGGTTCATGGCAGTCTCCATTGCGTCGGGTGGGGCGTACTCCTTTTCGGCCCCACCCGTGGCGCTAACGTGCCATTGTTGCGCTCATTGTTCCGATCAGCGGTTACACCACCATCGACAACAACATGATGAAGATGATGCCGACGATTGAAAGAATCGTCTCCATCATGCTCCAGGTCTTGAAGGTTTCGGCCACGGTCATGTTGAAGTACTGCTTCACCAGCCAGAAGCCGGCGTCGTTCACATGCGACAGGATCAGCGACCCGGCGCCGGTGGCCAGCACCAGCAACTCACGGTTCACCCCCGGTACCAGGTCGATCACCGGTGCCACGATACCCGCGCCGGTGATGGTCGCGACGGTGGCCGAACCGGTGGCGATACGGATCACCGCCGCTACCAGCCAGGCCAGCAGGATCGGCGAAATTTCCGCTTGCACGGCCATTTGCCCGATCACATTGCCCACCCCGGTGTCCACCAGCATCTGCTTGAAACCGCCGCCGGCACCGACGATCAGCACGATCGCAGCGGTTGGCGCCAGGCTCTGGTCGAGCATTTTCATGATTTGCTGGCGGTTGAAACCGCGGGCCGAGCCAAAGGTGTAGAAGGCCAGCAGCAAGGCAGCGAGCAGGGCGGTGATCGGGTGGCCGATCAGGTCCATCCACTGGCGCACGATGTGCTCGGCAGGCAGCACCACGTCGGCGAAGGTTTTCAGCAGCATCAAGGCCACCGGCAGCAGCACGGTGATCAGGGTGATGCTGAAGCTCGGCAGGTTGCCCTGGTCGGACTCCTTGGCGATCTGGTCCATCAGCTCCTGCGACGGGTTGCCGGGAATGTAGCGGGAGATGAAGTTACCGAACAGCGGGCCGGCGATGATGGCGGTAGGCAGCGCCACGATCAGGCCGTAGAAAATGGTCTTGCCGATGTCGGCGTGGAAGATGCCGATCGCCAGCAACGGGCCCGGGTGCGGCGGTACCAGGCCATGCACGACCGACAGGCCGGCCAGCAATGGAATGCCGATTTTCACCAGCGAAACCCCGGAGCGCCGGGCCACGATGAACACCAGTGGAATCAGCAGCACGAAGCCGATTTCGAAAAACAGCGGAATGCCCACCAGGAAAGCGGCGAACATCATGGCCCAGTGCACGTTCTTCTTGCCGAAGGCGCGAATGAGGGTTTGCGCGATCTGGTCGGCGCCGCCGGAGTCGGCCATCAGTTTGCCAAGCATGGTGCCCAGGGCGAGCACGATGCCGACAAAGCCCAGCACACCGCCAAAGCCGTCCTGGAACGACTTCATGACCTTGGCCACCGGCATGCCGGAGGTCAGGCCCAGAAAGCCGGCCGCCAGGGTAAGGGCGACGAAGGGGTGAACCTTGAAGTGGGTGATCAGCAGGATCAGCCCGACGATCGTCACGAGCGCGTCGAGCAACAGGAAGGTATCAGTAGCCAGTCCGAACATGGTTTCAGGGCCTCGGTCTTATCGTTGTTTTGGGCGTAGCGTTGTGGGAACTTTTCGCGCTTTCGCGGGGTCGGGTAGCGCTGTCTTTGGTGAGCCGGGAAACCGCTGGGTCAAGCGGTCTGCGCCAGGCCCTGCTCACCGCGGCACTTTAGCCAGCGGTCTACCGCTTCGGCCAGGGCTTCGATGGGCTGGGTAGCGTCCAGGGCCAGGGTCAGGGGCTCGCCACGCGGCGATTCCAGTGCGTCGAACTGGCTGTCGATCAGGCTGGCCGGCATGAAATGCCCAGGGCGTGCCAGCACGCGCTTTTCGGCTTCGGCAGGCGACAGTTCGAGGAAAACGAACACCAGCCCAGGCATGGCCTGGCGCAGGGTTTCGCGGTAGCGGCGCTTGAGCGCCGAGCAGGTCAGGATCGGGCGT
This sequence comes from Pseudomonas sp. p99-361, assembly GCF_003935475.1. Lineage (NCBI taxonomy): Bacteria > Pseudomonadati > Pseudomonadota > Gammaproteobacteria > Pseudomonadales > Pseudomonadaceae > Pseudomonas > Pseudomonas sp. p99-361. Next base: position 45,651 of record NZ_RHQO01000021.1, read on the forward strand.
TCGCCGGCCTGGCTGATGGCTTGCAACTCTTCGCCCAGGCGCACCAGCCAGCCGGCGCGGTCGGCGTCGTCCAGGGGGATGCCCGCGCTCATCTTGCGGATGTTTTCGGCAGGGTGGAAAGCGTCGCCTTCGATCAGGCGACCGCCGCTTCGGGCAGCGATGGCAGCACCGATGCAGCTTTTGCCGCAACCGGCCACGCCCATCACCACGATGGCGGACAGGGGAGAATTCATCAGTACCTCCTGCGGGGTGAGGTAGCGCTGTCTCGTCGCTGACGAAAAGCCACCTCCCCGGTGTTATTGGTCTTGTCCTTACGCAGTATGGACGCCTGGCAGCACGCGTGTAGCGGCAGCTACCAAAGATTACATTGCCTGCATCCTGAGACAGCGCTACCTTAGTGGCCGTTCCCCATCCTTGCAAGTAGTAAAATTACAACATCCATGTCCCGCACCGGCTCCCGTACCACAGGTCGTCCTACCCTGGCTGAAGTGGCCAGGCTTTCCGGGGTTTCCCCGATCACCGCTTCGCGCGCGCTGCGCGGCGTGAGCACGGTTGCGCCAGAGCTGGCCGCAAAGGTCATGGCTGCCGCCGCCAGCCTGGGCTACGTGGCCAACCCTGCGGCCCGGGCGTTGGCCTCGGCGCGCAGCCAGTCTGTCGTGGTACTGATCCCGTCGCTGTCCAACCAGCTGTTCATCGACACCCTGGAGGCCATCCACGACGTCATGCGCCCGCGTGGGCTCGAGGTGCTGATCGGCAACTATCACTACGACCTGGCCGAAGAAGAGAACCTGATCCGCAATTACCTGGCCTATCAGCCCTGCGGCATGTTGCTGACCGGGTTCGACCGCAGCGATGCGGCCCGCCAGATGCTGGCCGCCAGCGGTGTACCCTGCGTGCACATGATGGAGCTCAAGGGCGAGCCGGGGGCAGTATCGGTCGGTTTTTCCCAGGAGCAGGCGGGGCGGGCTGCCGCGCGGCACCTGCTCGAACGCGGGCGCAAGCGCCTGGCATTCATAGCCGCGCAACTCGACCCGCGGGTGATGCAGCGGGCGGAGGGCTTCCGCCAGGCCCTGGCCGAGGCGGGCCTGCACGCTGCGGAACTGGAAGTGTTGGCCCCGGAGCCTTCTTCGATTGCCTTGGGCAGCACACTGTTCAGCCGCCTGATGCAGCAGGCCCCGGATGTGGACGGCATCTTCTTCTGCAACGACGACCTGGCCCAGGGCGCTGTCTTGCAGGCGTTGCGCCAAGGTGTGGAGGTGCCTCGCCAGGTGGCCATGGTGGGCTTCAACGACCTGCCGGCTTCGGCGCACATGGTGCCGCGCCTCACCTCTATCCGTACCCCGCGGGCTGCCGTCGGTCGGGGCGCGGCCCAGGCCTTGCTCGCGTTGCTGGACGGCAAACGGGTGGCCAGTGCCCAACAGGACCTGGGTTTTGAGCTGATGGTGCGGGAAAGTACATGATTCGCTCCCCTGTGCAATGGCGTTGACCACGCCCTGGCGGCCTGCCGGCGTAACAGAAATGGAGTAATCACAAAGCGATGGCACTGTGCTTGCACCGCGCATACGGCCATCTATGCTCATGAAACCGCGCATAAAGGAGGCCCGGCGTCATGTTCGATTTCCATCGCAAATCCGATTTGGTCGAGATCCAGCGCAGCCATCAGGCATTGGCCGACGCACAGGCCAAACTGGCTGCCATCAGTCGCTCCATGGCAATGATCGAATTCGCCCCGGATGGCACCATTCTCGACGCCAACGACCGCTTCTGCCAGGCCATGGGTTACAGCGCTGAAGAGCTGCGCGGCAAGCACCACCGGCTGTTCTGTGAGCCGGGCTATGCCCAGAGCGCCGAGTACCAGCAACTGTGGCATGAGCTCGGCCAGGGCAAGGCCATCAGCGGCACGTTCGAGCGCGTCGACAAGGCCGGCCGTGAAGTCTGGCTGGAGGCCAGCTACATGCCCGTGCTGGATGCCCAGCGCCAGGTCAGCAGCGTGATCAAGGTGGCGTCCGACATCAGTCAGCGCGTCGCCCTTGAGCATGAAAGCGAAAGCCTGCTGAAGGCGATCAGCCGCGCCATGGCAGTGATCGAGTTCACCCCGCAAGGGCGGGTGATCAAGGCCAACCAGAACTTCCTGGACACCATGGGTTACCGGCTCGACGAGGTGGTAGGCCGCCACCATGGCCTGTTCTGCCTGCCGCACGAGCGTGAGTCGGCCGAGTACCGCCAGTTCTGGGCGTCGCTTAACCGTGGCGAATACCACTCGCACCGCTTCGAGCGGGTGAACAAGCAAGGCCAGACGGTGTACCTGGAAGCCTCCTACAACCCGATTTTCGACAGCAAGGGCCGCCTGTACAAGGTGGTCAAGTTCGCCAGCGACATCACCGACCAGGTCTGTACCCAGCAAAGTGCCGCCGATGCGGCCCATGCCAGTTCGGTGCAGACCGATGCCTGCGCGCGCAAAGGCACCGAAGTGGTACAGCAGACCGTGCAGGTGATCGAGCAGATTTCCGTGGAGCTCAACGACGCAGCGCGCAGCATCGATGCGGTGAGCAAACAGTCGGATGTGATCGGGCAGATTGTGCTGACCATTCGTGGTATCGCCGACCAGACCAACTTGCTGGCGCTGAATGCGGCCATCGAAGCCGCCCGTGCGGGCGAACACGGGCGCGGTTTTGCCGTGGTCGCCGACGAGGTGCGCAACCTGGCCGCGCGCACCAGCAAGGCTACCCTGGAAATCGTCGATGTGGTGCGGCAGAACCACGACCTGTCGCTGCTGGCTGTGGCCAGCATGCAGTCAAGCCTGAACCGCACCGGCCATGGCGTGGCGCTGGCCAATGAAGCCGGCACGGTGATCATGGAGATTCAGCAAGGCTCAAGGCACGTGGTCGATGCCATCAGCCAGATCAGTTCGACGCTGCAATTGCATTGAGCGCAGCACGCATATCGTCCAGCAGGGCCTGCAGGCTGGCTTGCAGCCGTGCGCGCGGCTCGTCGGTCGGCGAGCCTTGCGCCTGGGCCGCTTCGATCGCTTCGCAATCCTGGACCACGGTGCGTACCCTGATCATCTTGGCGCCGCCCTTGATGCGGTGGGCCAAGGCACGCAGCGCCTCTTCGGGCGCGTCCGCCGCCAGCGCATGCAGGGCCGCCAGGTCTTCACCAACGCTGATCGACAGTTGCTCGAGCAAATGCCTGGTGAGCTGCGCGTCGTCCTGAGTCAGGTGGCGTAGCTCATCCAGGTTCAAGCCGCCCGCGCGGGCTGTTGGCGCAGGTGGGCGGGCCTGGGGCAGGTGGGCTTTGAGGGTTCGCAAACCTATCGGCTTGAACAGGCAAACGTCCATCCCGCTGGCCAGGCAGCGGGTACGTTCCTCGGCCTGGGCATTGGCGGTGATGCCCAGAACCCGGCACCTGAGCAGGCTGCCCTCGGCCTCGAACTGGCGAATGCGCCGGGTGAGTTCATGGCCATCCATGACCGGCATGCTGCAATCGGTGATCACCACATCGAAGCGCCCCGCTTGCCAGCGGCCCCAGGCGACTTCACCGTTCTGCGCCAGGCTCACCTGGTGCCCAAGGGTGTGCAATTGCCGTTCCAGCAATAGCAGGTTGGCAGAGTAGTCGTCGACGATCAGCACATTCAAAGGGCCGTCGCTGTTTTCCAGTTGGGCCGGGTCCTCGGGCACGGCTGCCGGGGGCGCGCAGGTGGGCAGCTGCAGGTTCACTTGCACCCGGGTGCCGACGCCTTCGACGCTTTGCAGCTTCAGCGTGCCGCCCATCAGCTCGGCAAGCGTGCGGCTGATGACCAGGCCCAAGCCTGCGCCCTGGCGGGCCCTGGGGCCGTCGGCCTGGACAAAGGCATTGAACAGGCGGGCCTGGTCGGCAGGGCTGATACCGACGCCGGTGTCGCGCACATCCAGCTCCACCGGCAACATGTCATGGCCGGCGATAACCGGCAGAAGCAGGTTGGCCTGAACCTCGCCACGGTCGGTGAACTTGATGGCGTTGCTGATCAGGTTCGACAGGATTTGCTTGAGCCGCAGCGGGTCCGCCAGCACCCAGGCCGGTTCAGCGGGCAGTTCGCCGTGCAGGTGCAGGCCCTTGGCCCGGGCGTTGCCTTCGAACACGCGCAAGGTGGCGCGCACCAGTTCGCGCAGGTCCGTGGGCACGGGTTGCAGGGTTATGTGCCCGGACTCGATCCGGGAAATATCGAGAATGTCGCCAATCAGTTCCAGCAGGCCAAGCGCTGAATCATGGGCCGTCTGCAGCGTATGGATATCGCTGCGGCCGCTACGGCAGTCCTCCAGCGCCAGTTCCAGCAACCCGATCACGGCATTCATCGGGGTGCGGATTTCATGGCTCATGGTGGCCAGGAACGTGCTTTTGGTCTGGCTGGCCTGTTCAGCGTCGTCCTTGGCCTGGCGCAATTGCTCCAGCAGCCCGCGGCTCAGCGCGAGCTGGTCCTGCAGGGCGTGTTGAGCCTCGGTGCGCTGGTTGATCAGCTTGCGCAGGTAGCTGTTCCAGAACACCACGCCGGCCAGCAGCAGCGCCGACAGCACCAGCACTTGCAGGGCGAGGGTGCGGTAGTCGCGCCACGGGCTGTCGCTGACCAGTGAGCTGGTGCGCCAGCGGTTGATCAGCTGCGCCAGTTCTTCAGGCGGAATGCTCAGCAGTGCCTTGTCGAGAATGGCCTGGAGCTGGGGCTGGTCGGCGGCCACGGCGAAGGCGGCCAGGGCCGGGTCTTCATCGAGCACACTGGCAATGCGCAGGCGGTCCTTGAATACATGGCTGATGTAGTACGCCGCATTGATGTGGTTGCTCAGGGCGACGTCGGCACGGCCATTGGCCACGGCCTCCATCAGGCCCAGCGGGTTGTCCACCTCGACCAGGCGGGCCTGCGGGTAGCGTTGCTGCAGCAAGGCGCGTTGCGGCGAGCCTTTGACCACCGCGATACGCTGGCCGTCCAGGGCCTTCAAAGGGGCGGGTGCGGTGGTGTCGCTGCGGGTGACCAACACCCTTGGGCTGACCAGGTAAGGCCGGGTGTAGCGCAGTTGCCTGGCGCGGTCTGCGCCGTAGCCCAAGGCGCCGATCATCAGCGCATCACCTTGGTTCAGCCGCTCGACCATGTGGTAGGCCGATGTGCTTTCAACGGTCTTGAACTGCAACCCAGTGCGCAAGCCGATCTGCTTGAGCAGATCCAGGGTGATGCCGTTGGCGTTGTCCTGGGCGTCGTTGAAGGTCAAGGGCGCCAGTGATGTGTTGATCAGCACGTTGACCACGGGGTGCTCGGCGATCCAGGTTTCCTCTTCGGCACTGAGGGCCGTCAGGTGGCGCTGCAACAACAGGCTGGTATTGCCACCGCTCCAGCGGCGCAGGATGTTCAGCCGTTCGCTTTCACTGATGCGGGCCAGTGCCTTGTCGACCAGCTGGCGCAAGTGCAGGTTGTCGCTGGACAGGGCGAACGCGAACGCTTCGGGGGCGGCCGGGGAAAAGTGGTCGATCTTCAACGTGCCCTGGAAGCTTTTGCCGATCATGAAGTCGGTACTGATGGCGTCGCCCAGGTAGGCGTCGGCCTCGCCCAGTTCGACAGCGGCCAGCCCGGCCAGGGTGGAGCGGTACAGGCTCAGTTGCGCCTTGGGGTACAGGCTGCGTACGGTATTGGCGGGCAGGTAGTGATCAACCATGGCCAGGCGCAGGCCGGCCAGGTCGGGCGTGGCCTTCAGGCTGCGCCCCTCCCGGGTCACGACCACCGGCAGGTCGTCGGCATAGGGTGAGCTCAGGCTGAGGTGGGCGTCTGCTGCCTCGAAGGCGTTGGAGCTGCCCAGCAGGTCGATGCGCCCCTCATGCAGGGCAGTGATGGCTTCGTGGCGGCTGGCAAAACGGCGCACTTCGATGCCAATGCCAAGCTGCTCGCCGATCAGGCCGGCGTAATCGGCGCTCAGGCCTTCGTAGTCACGGGGGCTGACATTGATCTCGAAGGGCGGGTAGTCCGGCCGCGAACTGCCCAGTACCAGTTGCCGGTGCTGCTGCAGCCACTGGCGGTCTTCGGCCGAGAGCGCCAGCGGCGCGGCAGCGCTGACCGAGCGCGCCAACAACTGCCGGGGTTCGCTGCTGGCCTGCAACCCGCTGGCATTGGCCAGGCTGATGATCATGAAGGCGCTCGCCAGCAGGAACTTCATGCTCGCCAGCCGCTCAGTAGACGCTATTGCGCTTGGCCAGGTCGACCATCTCGACCAGCGATTCGGTCTTGAGTTTTTCCATGATGCGGCCCCGGTAGGTGCTGATGGTCTTGGCGCTCAGGTTCATGCAGGTTCCAATGTTCTTGTTGTTCTCGCCGCGTGCCAGGCGCCGCAGCACTTCCATCTCACGGTTGGAAAGGCTGGCCAGGCGCACCGGTTCGCTCTCCAGGGAGTTGCTGTTGACCGACATCTGCGGAAACGTCGAATAGCCCTTCACCAACGCCTTGAGGGCGAACAGCAGGGCCTCGTGGTCTTCTTCCTTGGTGACGAACGCGCCGATACCGGCATCCAGGCAACGGCGCACGTACAAGTCGGTGGCCTGGCCAGTGAGCACCATGATCTTGGGGGTTGGCTCCAGGCACTGAAGGCGCTTGATGACCTCCATGCCGTCCAGGCCAGGCAGGCCGATATCCAGCACCACCACGTCCGGGCGCAGTTCACGGGCCACCTGCGCCACCTCGCTGCCATTGCCGACTTCGCCGACGACATGGAAGCGCTCACGCTCGAGCAGTAGGCGCAACGACAACCGCACGATAGGGTGGTCGTCGACGATCAGCACGGTTGTCATGGGGAAAACTCCTGTCAGGATGTGGTCCGCTTCCTGGAACACTCAGGAATACGTTTGCAAGCGGGTTAATCGGAAGCGCAGCACCATACGGCCAAACCTGACGTTTGGTAATCCCGAGTATAGAAGTGTTGAAAGTTTCCGGACTACTTGTCGAAAATTCCTACAAGTAGTGGAAAAACATCACCACTGCCACAGTGGTGATGTCAGACAGGAAAGGGCGCTCAGGCGCAGCCAGTGGGGTTTCGACCCTGTGCTGGGCAAGCCTGGACGTGCTCAGTCGCCAGGCCGATACAGGTGGGCGTGACCGGCACGGTACAAGGCCGATTCGGCGAACGGCGCATCCCCCAGTACATGGCCTACCAGAATCAGTGCCGTGCGCCGGAAGTGCTTGGCCGCGCTGCGCTCGACGATGTTGCCCAGCGTGCCGCGCACCCAGTCCTGGTCTGGCCAGGTGGCGCGGTGCACCACGGCCACCGGGCACTCGGTGCCGTAGTGGGGCAGCAGCGCTTCAACGATCCGTGGCAGGTGCTTGACCCCCAGGTGAATCGCCAGGGTGCTGCCGTGGCGGGCCAGGTCGGCCAGCTGTTCCCCGGGTGGCATTGGCGAACTGTCGCCGTAGCGGGTCAGAATCACGGTCTGCGCCACTTGCGGCAGGGTCAGTTCACAGCCGAGCAGGGCAGCGCTGGCGGCCGTGGCAGTGACCCCGGGGATGATCTGGTAGTCGATACCCAGTGCCTTGAGGTGGCGGATCTGCTCGCCGATGGCGCCGTACAGGCTGGGGTCGCCGCTGTGTACGCGGGCGACATCCTGGCCGTGTTCGTGGGCGGTGCGCATGGCTGCGATGATCTGCTCCAGGTGCAGTTCGGCGCTGTTGATCACGGTACTGGCCTGGTGGCCTTCGAGCACGGCAGCCGGCACCAGCGAGCCTGCGTAGATGATCACCGGGCATTGGCGGATCAGCCGCTGGCCCTTGACCGTGATCAGTTCGGGGTCGCCGGGGCCGGCGCCGATGAAGTAGACGGTCATGCAATGTCCTTGCAAAAAAAGGGTATGGCGCGTTCAGCAGGCCAGGGCGAGTGTCGCCGGGCCGAGCACCTGGCGCTTGAGCAACAGCCGTGGGCTGCCTTGTTGCCGATCGGCCAGGGCCAGTGCGGTGCTCTCGGCCACGCCCCAACACCCGGTGTGGGCATGGGCGGCGGCGGAGCGGTGGCTGAGCAGTGGCTGGTAAGCGTGCAGTTGCTGGCTATGGTACAGCACCAACGGCACACCCAGGTGCTCGGCCAGCTGCTGCAAACCCGGCTCGTCAGCCTTCAGGCTGATGCTGGCGATGCCGCGCAGGTCTGCCAGTGCCAGGCCGTGGTTGGCCAGGGCCTGGCACAGCAGGGTGTGCAGGGTGGCCGCCGGGCAACCCCGGCGGCAGCCAAAACCGGCATAGAAAGTGCCCATCAGGCCTGGCTGGAACGGCGGAACAACCACGCGCTGAGCAGGCCCAAGGCCAGCCAGAACGCCGCATTGGTCAGCCACGAGGCCAGCTTGAACTGGGCTTCCAGGGCCTGCGGGGCCAGGCTTTGGTGAACCTCGGGCTGCGGGGCGCCGAGCACATGCGGAATTACCAGCAGCACCGCGCCCAGCACTTTCAGCAGCCCGTGGCGGGCGAACACCAACAAGGCCAGGCCGAGCGCAGTGGCGCTGGCGGTGCCGACCCACCAGGCCTGGCGTTGCCCCAGGTCTGCTGCAGCGGTGCCTGGCAGTTCGGGCGGCAAGCCCAAGGTCGGGGCCAGGCAGAACACGGCGAACCCGGCCAGCCCCCACAAGGCACCGGTACTGGCGCGGGTGGGCGCGCGCAAGCTGTACAGCGCGGCGAGAACAAGGGCGAAGCCGACGGCAACCACCAGGTTGCCGCCCGTGGTGGCGAGCACCCGTTGCCAGCCATCTTCCGGCGACCAGGCTTCGGCGCTGTGTTCATGGGCAGGCACTTCACTGCCATGCTCATGGTGCGCGGCAGGTGCCGAGGACTCGTAGGTTTCCGCCTGAAGAATCAGCGGGGCCACCCAGAAGCTTTGCAGCAAGCTCAGCAGCAGGGCGGCGAGCAGCCCGCTGAAACCCGCGGTGCGGGCAATGCGCATGATCATGGGGGCGTACTCAGTGGCAGGGGAAGGCGGCGCTGTGGCGGGTGTCGTGGGCGGCGTTATGCACCGCCTCGATGTGCGAGAACCCGGCGAAGTAGACCAGGCACAGGCCCAGCAAGCTGGCACCGACGGCAATGATGACGCGCTGGCTGAGGGTAGCGGGGGTGGCAAGGCTGTGTGGCTTGGTGCTGGCGACGGGCATGACGCGTTCCTCTGCTTTTTGTGGGCAATGGGCAGGCGCGGCAGCCCCGGGCGCGGTTACCCAGGGGAATGCAACAGCGCCCGCCCACCGCGGGTTGTTCATGAACGCCAGGCCGGTCTCCGGGCTTGCGAGGAGGAGCAGGGCTCCTGGCAAGCGTCACCTTCCCATGCCGCACTACATGGCACAGTGGTACAGACGCTTCGCTCGCTTACCGTTGCGGGGGCAGCACCGGCATTGTCGGGCCCTGGTCAGGGCCTGCGACGCACCGGTTTCCCGTTTCACCCCATGAAGGGGCACCTGAACGTGAGGCGTAAGGAGAGCATGGGGCGGCCCTGGCGTCAATTACCCGGTGGGCTGCGCATGTGCCTGGGCCGGCTGGAGCAACCGTTAGCCCCGCGCGAATGCCGCCAGCTTGTCCCCGTCCAGGCGGTAGCGTACCCACTCATCCTGGGCCTCGGCGCCCAGCTTCTGATAAAAGCCGATTGCCGGTTCGTTCCAGTCCAGCACGCTCCACTCCAGGCGCCCACAGTTGTTGGCCACCGCCTCGCGGGCGATGTGCTGCAGCAACTGGCGGCCAGCCCCGTCACCGCGCTGTTCGGGGGTGATGTACAGGTCTTCCAGGTAGATGCCGTTGCGCCCCAGCCAGGTGGAATAGCTGTAGAAATACACGGCAAAGCCGATCGCCTGGCCATCGCGTTCGCAGATCAGGCTGTGCACGGTACTGCCTGCACCGAACAGGCTGTGCTCGATATCGGCCAGGGTCGCGACCACCTCGTGGCGCGCGCGCTCGTACTCGGCCAGCTCGGTGATGAAGTTGAGGATCTGCGCGGCATCGGCAGGCGCGGCAGGGCGAATGGAAAGGCTCATGAGACGGCTTCCTTGATCCAGGATGGCAGTACAGTGAAGTGTATCTGCATAATTTGTTGTAACTGTATTGGTCGCCGAGGAGGACGACTCCGGTAGTGTGGCAGCACCCTCAATGAAAGTGGAATGCCCGCCATGCTTGCCTCTGTCGACCTGCTGAGCGCCTTCGTGCTGTTCGCCTTTGTATCTTCGATCACGCCAGGTCCAAACAACACCATGCTGCTGGCCTCGGGCGTGAACTTCGGCGTGCGCCGCTCGGTACCCCATGCCCTGGGTATCAGTTGCGGTTTCATGGTCATGGTGCTGGCGGTCGGCCTGGGCCTGGGTGAAGTCTTCAAGGCCTGGCCGCCGCTGTACACGGTATTGCGCCATACAGGCGCGGCCTACTTGCTGTACCTGGCCTGGAAAATTGCCACTTCCGGGCCTGTGGATGCTGCCTCGCCTGGCGCGCGCAAGCCGCTGGGCTTCTGGGGCGCAGCCGCATTCCAATGGGTCAACCCCAAGGCCTGGGTAATGGCAGTGGGGGCCATTACCACCTACACCCCGGCGCAAGGCTACGTGACCAATGTAATGGTCATTGCCGCAGTGTTCGCGTTGGTCAACCTGCCGAGCGTGGGCGTGTGGGTGATGTTCGGCAGCGCCTTGCGCAACCTGCTGCAGAACCCGCGCTGGCTGATGCTGTTCAATGTCCTGATGGCCCTGCTGCTGGTGATTTCACTGTACCCGCTGCTATTTGTAGAATCGGTGTTTCCCTAGCATTGCGAGTGCCGTAAACCCATGCAGTTGATTCCCTGGTCCCATGAATGCGCCGAAGGCTTCACCTTGCGTGGTTGGCGAACCCCGGCCAGCGGCAAGCCACTGCTGCATTTCTTGCATGGCAACGGTTTTTGCTGTTTGGCCTACCAGCCGTTGCTGATGCGCCTGGGTGAACACTTCGACCTGTGGCTATGTGATGTGCAAGGGCACGGCGACAGTGACCATGGCGGGGCGTTTCTGGGTTGGAACCGTACGGCGGCGCTGGCCGTGGAGGCCTTCGAAGCGGGCCGTGGCGAATACGGCGAGGTGGCCCGGTTTGCCGTGGGCCACAGCTTCGGCGGCGTGTTGACCGGGCTGATGTTGGCCAGTGACCCGCAGTTGTTCGGCCGTGCTGTGCTGCTCGATCCGGTGTTGTTCAGCCGCCGAATGCTCGGCGTGATGGGCGCCGCGGCGCTGGTTGGCCTGCACCAGCGTCATGCCTTGGCGCGCAAAGCCGCCAGCCGCCGCAGCCATTGGCCTGATCGCACAGCGGCGCTGGCTTCGCTGCAGGGCCGGGGCATCTTCAAAGGCTGGGCCGATGCGGCGTTGCAGGCGTATGTCGAGCATGCCATCGGCGATTGCGGCGAGGCCGTGGTGCTCAAGTGCCGACCCAGCCGCGAAGTCGAAATCTTCAGCTCGTTCCCCAAGCGCATGTGGGCCAGCCTTTGTGCAATCAATACCCCGACCCACGTGATCTATGGCAAGCACACCTATCCGTTCGTGCCACGCTCGGTGCAGCGCTTGGTGTCGCTGAATGCCAGCATCAGTGCGCAGGAGGTCGCCGGTGGGCACTGCTTCATGCAGGAAGACCCGGCGATGGCAGCCGAGCAGGTGCTGGCTTTCTTGCAGCGGTGATTGTTCTGTAGGTGGAACGATGTGGGCCGTTAAAGCCCTCTACCGGCAGATTGTCATCATTGATAAGGTGATCCAAACCGAAACAGGAGCCTTCTCATGAAAACCATTCTGGGTATCCACCACAGCCCCCACGCCCATTGGGTGGGTGATGGCTTCCCGGTCCGCAGCCTGTTCACCTATGACCACCTGGCCAGCCATATCAGCCCGTTCCTGCTGCTGGACTATGCCGGCCCGCATGCGTTCACCCCAACCCAGGCCCGGCGCGGCGTTGGCCAGCACCCGCACCGTGGTTTCGAGACAGTGACCATTGTCTACCAGGGCGAGCTGGAGCACCGCGATTCCACGGGTGCCGGCGGCCTGATCGGGCCGGGCGATGTGCAATGGATGACCGCCGCCAACGGCATCATCCATGAAGAATTCCATTCGCCAGCCTTTGCCGAGCGGGGCGGCATGCTGGAGATGGTGCAGCTGTGGGTCAACCTGCCCGCTCGCGACAAACGTGCGGCGGCGGGCTACCAGACGCTGCTGGCCAGCGATATCCCGGTGGTAGCGCTGGCTAACCAGGCCGGCAGTGTGCGGGTGATAGCCGGGGATTACCAAGGCCACCAGGGGCCGGCGCGCACTTTCACGGCCATGGACGTCTGGGACCTGCGCCTGAACAGCGGCGCTGCCTTGCAGTTGCCGGTGGCCGCCGGGCGCAACGCGGCGCTGGTGATATTGCGCGGCCGCGTGCGGCTCAATGGTGAGCGCGAAGCCGGGCCGTCCAGCCTGGTGCTGTTCGACCGCGAGCACGCGGATGTACGGGTCGAAGCGCTCGAAGGTGCCAGCGTGTTGCTGCTGAGCGGTGAGCCGATCGACGAGCCGATCGTGGGTTACGGCCCGTTCGTGATGAACAGCCAGGCGGAGATTGCCGAGTCGTTCGACGACTTCCATGCCGGGCGGTTTGGCCAGTTGCAGCAGTAGAAGGGCGCGGGGCGCCGGTGCCGGCCCCCACGGAAGCCCTGCGCAACCATTCGTCGTGAAGTTCGTTGCTGCGACCGAACACCCGATCCCGGCAGGCGATCTTCCACTAAGGTGCTAGAGGATTCCCCGCATCATCATTGCCCCGGCGCATGGACGCCCGCCGCGGCATGCGCATTATCAATTGGCACCCAGCCCCACGAGGGCGTACTTCCTCACAACAGGCCATCCCACCGAGAGGGTCGTACCATGTCGTTGATAGGAGTTTCCATGCTCGAGCTGCGGCAGTTGATCGAGCATGCTTGCCTGCCAGATCGCTGTGAAATCAGCTGTACCGATGGTGCCAACCTGACCATCCGCCTCGGTCAGGGCCAGAGCCTCGATGAGTGCTGCACCCTCAGCGGGGTGCCATTGCGCAGCCTCAACAGCTGCCGCGATGTGCTGAATCTGGTGGAGCAATTGCATACCCTGCGTGACCGCGCGCCTGCACCGCTCAAGTCCATCGCCTGATGCGAGTGCGCGAACCCCGCTCAGCCCTTGGCTGGCGGGGGAAGGGCTGCGCGCAGCCGCCAGCCGTAGATCGCCTACTGCAGTTCCACCAGCAGGTTCAACCCGCCATCGCCACACTTGCCCTTGTCGCGAACGACCCCATGGTAGCTGCGACCGTCCCACATGAACGCCACGCTATGGGCACGCTCGACCTTGTGCGGGAGCGGTGGGCAGATGTGTACACGCAGCGCCGCGCGGCCCTGCAGATTCAAGGGCGCAAGTTGGCACTGGCATTCCACGGACTGCGCAACCGGCCCGAACAGGGTATCGCGAACGTAGTCCAGTTGCAGTGAGGCATTGGGTGCACGGCCGGGCATCCTCATAGGGATTCGACTCGTTGATTACGGCAAGGGCGGCAGGTCTGGCAAGGCATGACGGACTCCTGGCGGGCGGCACTGTAATTATGCTCTGAACCCTGGGGTGGCCAGTCGTTCAATCTGTTTCATGCCGGTGATGCACAGGCCCGACAGCGCCTAGCCACCGGCCTTGCGCAAGGTGAGGTTGATGCGCCGCTCGCCCATGCGGGGGTGCACGCCGGGCTTGATCGGCAGTACGCCATGAAAGCGCAGGCGGTCTTCGCCGCCCCACACCAGCACATCGCCGTGGCTGAGGGCTATGCGCTGGGTTTTGTCGGCCCGCTGCAACCCGCCGAACAGGAACACCGCCGGCAGGCCCAGCGACAGTGAAACGATCGGTTGGCCAAAATCGTGCTCGTCACGGTCCTGGTGCAGGCTCAAACGTGTGCCCGGCAGGTAGTGGTTGATCAGGCAGGCGTCCGGGGTGAAACCGTCGAAACCGGCCATGGCGGCAGCGCGGTTGGCCAGGGTGAGCAATATCGGCGGCAAGGCAGGCCAGGGCTGGCCGGTCAGCGGGTCCGAACGGCTGTAGCGGTAACCCTGTGCATCACTGACCCAGCCCAATGTGCCGCAGTTGCTCAGGGCCACCGCCATGCGCAGCCCGCCGGGCGTGTGCATGTGCCGAAACGGTGCGGCACGCAGCACCGGGCGCAACGCGTCGAGCAGTGGTTCGACTTCGCCCAGGGCAAACCCGGGCAACAGCACGGTTTCGCTTGCCAGGCGTTGTGGCTGAGGGCCGAACAGGTCGAGGTCGGACTGAATCATGGCCTGGGTATCGAATGGTGTAGGCCCATTGTAATGGGCTTCGTCGCCCAGGCCTATGCGCGGGTGAGTACACGTGGTCGCAATGTCAAGACTGAAACCGGTTTCAAAAGATTTCTGAACGCGCTAGATTACTCGGCTGTCTTTTTGAAGGCCCAACAAGACTCGCCCGCACAACACCAGATGGCGCTTATAAGGCCGCCCGCAGCCGATGAGGATTCACCATGCCCGAGCATGCTCCCGACAACCCGCGCAGGGACTTTCTGCGCAAGACCTTGACCTTGATCCCCGTGGTGACCGTCGCCAGCACCGGGCTCGGGGCAGGTGCCAGCCAGCTGCTGGCCGCGCCGCAGCAGGAACCGAAGGTGCCGGCAGCGCCACCGGCGGGCACGTACCAGCCAACCTTCTTCAGTGCCGAGGAATGGGCCTTCGTGCGGGCCGCCGTAGCGCGCATCATCCCTGCCGATGCCCTCGGGCCCGGTGCGCTTGAAGCCGGGGCCGCCGAGTTCATAGACCGGCAGATGAATACCCCCTACGCGACCGGGGCCCAGTGGTACATGCAAGGCCCGTTCAACGCCGACGCCCCACCCGAACTGGGCTATCAACTGCAGTTGAACCCGCAGCAGATCTACCGCCTGGGTATCGCCGCAGTGGATGGCTGGTGCAAGGCCAACAGTGGACAAGTGTTCGCTGCCCAAGACAGCGCTACCCAGGACCGGATACTCGGCAAAGTCGAGGCGGGTGAGCTGGCATTCGAGGCAGTACCGGCCACGGTATTCTTCAGCCTGCTGGTGCAGAACACCCGTGAGGGGTTCTTCTGTGACCCGATTCATGGCGGCAACAAGGGCATGGTCGGCTGGACCCAGATCGGCTTCCCGGGCGCGCGCGCCGACTTCATGGACTGGGTGGAGCGCAACGAGCCGTACCCGTTCCCGGCTGTATCGATCCGCGGCGAGAGGGCCTGAGGCATGGCGACTGTTTTGAAAAAGGTGGATGCCGTCATTGTCGGTTTTGGCTGGTCGGGTGCGATCATGGCCAAGGAGTTGACCGAAGCCGGCCTGCAGGTGGTGGCCCTGGAGCGCGGGCCGATGCAGGACACCTACCCGGAGGGTAGCTACCCGCAGGTAATCGACGAGCTGACCTACAGCGTGCGCAAGAAGCTGTTCGTCGACGTGTCGAAAGAAACCGTCACCAT
Source organism: Pseudomonas sp. p99-361 (assembly GCF_003935475.1). Classification (NCBI taxonomy): domain Bacteria; kingdom Pseudomonadati; phylum Pseudomonadota; class Gammaproteobacteria; order Pseudomonadales; family Pseudomonadaceae; genus Pseudomonas; species Pseudomonas sp. p99-361. The sequence goes on from NZ_RHQO01000021.1 coordinate 61,116, forward strand.
TCGCCATAGCGTGAACGACGTGGCACTGCCCAACCGCCAACTGGGCGCCTTCCTGCCTGGCAAGGGCGTGGGTGGGGCAGGCTTGCACTGGTCGGGTGTGCATTTCCGGGTAGACCCTGTGGAGTTGCGCCTGCGCAGCCATTACGAGGAGCGCTACGGGCGCAAGTTCATCCCCGAGGGCATGACGATCCAGGACTTCGGCGTCAGCTACGAAGAGCTGGAACCGTATTTCGACTTTGCCGAGAAAGTGTTCGGCACCTCTGGCCAGGCCTGGACGGTCAAGGGCCAGCTGGTAGGTGAGGGGCGGGGTGGCAACCCTTATGCACCCGACCGTTCCAACCCGTTCCCGCTGCCGGCGCAGAAGAACGTGGTGTCGGCCAAGTTGTTCGAAAAGGCCGCCAGCAGCCTGGGCTACAAGCCCTACAACCTGCCCTCGGCCAACACGTCAGGGCCTTACACCAACCCCTACGGTGCGCAGATGGGGCCATGCAACTTCTGTGGTTTCTGCAGCGGCTACGTGTGCTACATGTATTCCAAGGCATCGCCGAATGTGAATATCCTGCCAGCGCTGCGCCAGGTGCCGAATTTCGAGTTGCGGGCCAACGCCCATGTGCTGCGGGTGAACCTGGACGACAGCAAGCGCAAGGCTACCGGCGTGACCTACATCGACGCCCAGGGGCGCGAGGTGGAGCAGCCGGCCGACCTGGTGATCCTGGCGGCGTTCCAGTTCAACAACGTGCGCTTGATGCTGCTTTCCGGTATCGGCAAACCCTACGACCCGGTGAGCAACGAGGGTGTGGTCGGGCGCAACTTTGCCTACCAGAACATGGGCACGGTAAAGGCGTTCTTCGACAAGGACACCTACACCAACAACTTCATCGGCGCCGGTGGCAATGGCATCGCCATCGATGACTTCAACGCCGACAACTTCGACCATGGCCCGCACGGCTTCGTCGGTGGCTCGCCAATGTGGGTGAACCAGGCTGGCAGCCGGCCCATCGCCGGTACTGCCAACCCGCCTGGCACCCCGGCCTGGGGCAGCGCCTGGAAGAAGGCCACGGCCGACTATTACACCCATCAGGTGTCGATGGACGCCCACGGTGCCCACCAGTCCTACCGTGGCAATTATTTGGACCTGGACCCGACCTACCGGGACGCCTACGGCCAGCCACTGTTGCGCATGACCTTCGACTGGCAGGAAAACGACATCAGGATGAACCAGTTCATGGTCGACAAGCTGAGCAAGATTGCCCAGGCGATGAACCCCAAGGCCATTGCCGTGCTGGGCAAGAAGGTCAAGGACCACTTCAACACCGCCAGCTACCAGACCACCCACCTGAACGGCGGCGCGATAATGGGCACCGACCCGAAAACCAGCGCGCTCAACCGTTACCTGCAGTGCTGGGATGTACACAATGTGTTCGTTCCGGGGGCGTCTGCATTCCCCCAGGGGCTGGGTTACAACCCCACCGGGCTGGTGGCGGCGCTGACCTACTGGTCGGCTCGGGCCATTCGTGAGCAGTACCTGAAAAACCCCGGCCCGCTGGTCCAGGCTTGAGGAGCGATGAGCATGAAGACAATGTTGATCGCAACCCTGCTACTGGGCGCCGGCGTGGCTGGCCAGGCCGTTGCCGCTGAGGATGCGCAGGTGCGCCAGGGTGAATACCTGGCCCGCGCCGGTGACTGTGTGGCCTGCCACACCGCCAAGGGGGGCAAGCCCTTCGCCGGTGGCCTGCCGATGCAAACACCTATCGGCACGGTGTACTCCACCAATATCACCCCGTCCGCCAGTGGCATTGGCCATTACAGCTTCGAAGACTTCGACCAGGCTGTACGCAAAGGCATCGGCAAGAACGGCAGCACCCTGTACCCGGCCATGCCATACCCTTCGTACGCGCGGATCACCGAGCAGGACATGCAGGCGCTGTACGCCTATTTCATGAAGGGCGTCGAGCCGGTGGAGCAGCCCAACCAGGCTACCGATATTCCCTGGCCGCTGAGCATGCGTTGGCCGTTGGCCATCTGGCGTGGCCTGTTCGCGCCTGCGGCAACGCCCTGGCAAGCCTCGGCAGCGGCTGACCCGGTGGTCGACCGTGGCGCGTACCTGGTCGAAGGCCTGGGGCATTGCGGTGCCTGCCACACTCCGCGGGCGCTGACCATGCAGGAAAAGGCGCTGAGCCCGGCCGAGGGCAAGCAGTTCCTTGCCGGCAGCGCGCCATTGGAGGGCTGGATCGCCAAGAACCTGCGCGGCGATCACAAGGACGGCCTGGGCAGTTGGAGCGAAGCCGAGCTGGTGCAGTTTCTCAAGACCGGGCGCAGTGACCGCAGTGCGGTGTTCGGCGGCATGAGCGACGTGGTCGAGCACAGCATGCAGTACATGACCGAGGCCGACCTGACGGCGATTGCCCGTTACCTGAAGACCCTGCCGCCCAGCGACCCGAACGACCAGCCGCATGTCTACGACAAGCAGGTGGCCGATGCCCTGTGGCGCGGTGACGACAGCAAGCCTGGCGCCGCGGTGTACATCGACAACTGTGCCGCTTGCCACCGAACCGATGGCCAGGGCTACACCCGTGTGTTCCCAGCCCTGGCCGGCAACCCGGTGGTGCAGACGGCGGACGCCACCTCGCTGATCCATGTGGTGCTGGCAGGTGGCACGGTGCCGGCGACGCACACCGCACCGTCGAACTTCACCATGCCAGCGTTTGGCTGGCGCCTGAGCGACCAGGAAGTTGCCGAGGTGGTGAACTTCATCAGGACCAGCTGGGGTAACCAGGCGGGGGCGGTTACCGCCGGGGATGTGAAGGCATTGCGCTGAGAGGGGTTGCCTCAGGTTCGGCGAAGGCATTGTGTCGCCGAACCTGGCCTTGCCCGGCTGGCCAGCCCGCTCGCTTCGGCCGACCAACGGCATATTGACGAAAGCAGCAAGTTTTGGTGTATTGAAACCGGTTTCATCGTCCACCTAATAATCATAAGGACACCCATGACCGACGCGCCTGCCCATGCCCGCGAACGGGTCACCATCAGCGAAGTCGCGCGAGTGGCTGGCGTTTCCAAAGCCACAGTCTCGCGCTACATCGGTGGCGATCGCCAGTTGCTGGCCGACGCCACCGCCAAGCGCCTGGCCGAGGTCATCGAACGCCTTGGCTACCGCCCCAACCAGATGGCCCGTGGCCTCAAGCGCGGGCAGACGCGCCTGATCGGCATGCTGGTTGCCGATATTCTCAACCCCTATTCCGTAGCCGTGATGCATGGCGTGGAAACCGCCTGCCGCCAGCATGGCTACAGCCTGGTGGTGTGCAACACCAACCGTGACGACGACCAGGAGCGCCACCACCTGGTCGCCCTGCAGAGCTACAACGTCGAAGGCCTGATCGTGAACACGCTGGGGCACCACCCTGGCGAACTGCTCAACCTCCAGCGCGACCTGCCCATGGTGCTGGTCGACCGTCAACTCCCTGAACTGAATGCCGACCTGGTCGGCCTGGACAATGCCGACGCCGTCGAGCAGGCCCTGGACCATCTGCAGGCACGCGGCTACCGGGATATCCTGGCGGTGAGCGAGCCGCTCGATGGCACCAGCTCGCGCCTGGAGCGGGTGCAGGCGTTCGGGGCCTCGGTCAGCCGCCGCCCCGGCATGCGCCAGCAGGTGCTGGAAACCGGCGCTGGCCTGGCAGGGCGGTTGGCCGCGTTCCTGGCTGACCGGGGTCATGGCCCGCAAGCCATTTTTACCTGCAACGGTGTTGCCACCCTGGCCGTGACCCGTGCCCTGCATGACGCCGGGTGCAATCTGTTTGCCGATGTCGGCCTGGTCGCACTCGACGATCTTGACTGGTACCCCCTGGTCGGCACTGGCATCACGGCATTGGCCCAGCCTACCGAACGCATCGGCGTAGCAGCCTTCGAAAGCCTGCTCGGCCGGCTTCGCGGCGATGGCGCAGCGGCACGACGCATCGAATTCAAGGCCAACCTGGTCATCCGCGGCTCGACCCGACCCCAGTAAGCAGCGGCAGGCCTTGTGCCTGACGCTGCTGTATAAAAATGAAACCGGTTTCAAAAGGATAAAAACAATGTACCCGAACCCCGTTTCCATCAGCCTCTCCAGCTATGGCGCCGACTTTGTCCGGCAACGTGGCCAGGAGCAGTTTCTCGACCTTTTGGCCGCCGCAGGCGTCAGCCGGGTGGAGTTGCGTGAAGAATTGTTCGCCAGTGCACCCGATGCCGCGGCACTGGGTGCCGTGATTGCCGGGTTGGGCATGGAGTGCCTGTATTCGACCCCTCTGGAGCTGTGGACGGCGCAGGGTGTGCTCGACCCTTCGCTGGTGCACAAACTGGACACCGCGCGGGCGCTGGGCGCAGTGGCGCTAAAAGTGTCCCTAGGCCATTTCGATGAACACTGCGACCTTTCGGCCTTGGCGGCGCTGCTGCCAGCGCAGGGGCCGTTGCTGTTGGTGGAAAACGACCAGACCCCGCAAGGCGGCAGAATCTTGCCCCTGCAGCGCTTCTTCGACCAGGCCGATGCATGCGGCTTGAACCTGGGCATGACGTTCGATATCGGTAATTGGCACTGGCAGGGCGAGGTGGCGTTGCACGCTGCCCGGCAACTTGGCCGGTGGGTGCGCTATGTGCATTGTAAGGGCGTACAGCGCCGTGCCGACGGCCGCCTGGTCGCCGTGCCGCCGCAAGCATCAGACCTGCGGGCCTGGGCCGAGCAATTGGCCGAATTCGCCCCTGGGGTGGTACGCGCCGTCGAGTACCCCCTGGCCGGCGACGACCTGTTGGCCCTGACCCGGGCCCAGGTGCACAGCCTGTCGCGGCTGGGTGCTGACCAGGAGGTGGCCCATGCATGAGCATGACGTGCTGTGCTTTGGCGAAACCATGGCCATGTTCGTCGCCGAGCACTGCGGCGACCTGGCCAGTGTCGGGCAGTTCGGCAAGCGTATCGCCGGCGCGGACAGTAACGTGGCCATCGGCCTTGCACGGCTGGGCTTCAAGGTGCGTTGGCTGAGCCGGGTAGGTGACGACTCGCTGGGGCGCTTCGTGCTCGACAGCCTGCGCCGTGAAGGCCTGGACTGTTCGGCGGTGGAAGTGGATGGCCACTGCGCCACCGGCTTCCAGCTCAAGGCCCGTTGCGATGATGGCAGCGATCCCGCGGTCGAATACTTCCGCCGGGGGTCGGCAGCCAGCCGGCTGTCGCCTGCGCTGCTGCAACCTGGCTTGCTGCAAGCGCGCCACCTGCATGCCACGGGCATCCCGCCGGCGCTGTCGGAAAGCTGCCGGGCACTGTCGCACGGGCTGCTCGACGCCATGCGTGCAGCCGGGCGCAGCATCTCGTTCGACCCCAACCTGCGGCCCTCGCTATGGCCGGACCAGGCCAGCATGGTGCGCGAAATCAACGCCCTGGCGAGCAAAGCCGACTGGGTCTTGCCAGGCCTGGAAGAGGGCCGCCTGCTGACGGGCCAGCACAGCCCCGCCGATATCGCAGCGTTCTACCTCGACCAAGGCGTGGAACTGGTGGTGATCAAGCTGGGCGACGCCGGAGCCTACTGGCGCAGTGACAACGGCGAGGGCCAGGTCGCCCCTGTAGCCGTCAGCCGTGTCGTGGACACCGTCGGCGCCGGTGATGCGTTCGCTGTGGGCGTGGTCAGCGCACTGCTCAAGGGGCGCCCAGTGGCAGAAGCGGTGGCGCGTGGCAACTGGTGCGGCAGCCGCGCCGTGCAATCGCGCGGCGACATGGAAGGGCTGCCGCTGCGTCACGAACTGGAGGCCTACGACCTGCGCAGAAGTGCCTGAATGCTTTAACCGGAATCACCTGTTGCCACAAAAACAACAAGCTCAGGAGTCACAGACCATGCAAAGCCAAAAACTGGCACCGCGTCGCTGGTGGTACATCATTCCGATCGTGTTCTTCACCTACAGCCTGGCTTATCTGGACCGCGCCAACTACGGCTTCGCCGCCGCCTCGGGCATGGCCGAAGACCTGCACATCACGCCCGTGCTGTCGTCCTTGCTGGGGGCGTTGTTCTTCCTTGGCTACTTCTTCTTCCAGGTACCTGGGGCCATCTACGCTGAAAAACGCAGCGTGAAGAAGCTGATATTCGTCTGCCTGATCCTCTGGGGCGGTTTGGCCACACTTACCGGGATGGTCAGCAATGTCTACATGCTGATCGGCATCCGCTTCCTGCTGGGCGTGGTCGAGGCCGCAGTGATGCCCGCCATGCTGGTGTACTTGTGCCACTGGTTCACCCGTGCCGAGCGCTCCCGTGCCAACACCTTCCTGATGCTCGGTAACCCGGTCACCATCCTGTGGATGTCGGTAGTGTCAGGTTACCTGATCAAGCATTACGACTGGCGCTGGATGTTCATCATCGAGGGCCTGCCGGCGGTGATCTGGGCGTTCTTCTGGTGGCGCCTGGTGGATGACCGCCCAGCCCAGGTCAGCTGGCTGAGCGCCCAGGAAAAAGCAGACCTGCAACAGGCGCTGGCAGCCGAGCAGCAGGGCATCAAGCCGGTCAAGAACTACCGCGAGGCATTCCGCTCACCGCAGGTGATCATCCTGGCGCTGCAGTACTTCTGCTGGAGCATTGGCGTGTACGGCTTCGTGCTGTGGTTGCCGTCGATCCTCAAGCAGGCGGCCAACGTCGACATTGTGCAGGCCGGCTGGCTGGCTTCGGTGCCCTACCTGGCGGCGGTAGTGGCCATGGTGGGCGTGTCCTGGGCGTCTGACCGCGTGCAAAAGCGCAAGCGCTTCGTGTGGCCGCCGCTGCTGATCGCTGCCGTGGCGTTCTATGGCTCTTATGCCCTGGGCACCGATCACTTCTGGTGGTCGTACGCGCTGCTGGTGGTCGCTGGCGCCTGCATGTACGCGCCCTATGGCCCGTTCTTCGCCATCGTGCCCGAGATACTGCCGGCCAATGTTGCCGGGGGTGCCATGGCGCTGATCAACAGCATGGGGGCGCTGGGCTCTTTCGGCGGCTCCTGGCTGGTGGGCTACCTCAATGGCGCCACGGGTGGGCCTGGCGCCTCGTACCTGTTCATGTGCGGTGCGCTGCTGACTGCCGTGGCGCTGACGGCCGCCCTCAATACCTCCCAGACCTCCGGCCGGGCCAAACGCAATGGCACGCGCCTGGCGCTGAACCCTTAGGAATGACTGCAATGAAAAAACGAATCGTCTTGTACAAGCGCCTTTCCGATGACCTGATGGCGCGCCTGCACGCCCAGGTGGACGTGACCTGGGTGGACATTGCCCAGCCCGATGGCCTGGCGCGCCTTCGCGATGCCTTGCCAGGGGCGCACGGGTTGCTGGGCGCCAGCCTGCGCCTGGACGCCAGCCTGCTCGATTTGGCGCCGCAGCTGGAGGTCGTGTCCAGCGTTTCGGTCGGGGTGGACAACTACGACGTTGCGCAGCTCAGCCGCCGTGGCGTGATGCTGACCAATACCCCGGACGTGCTGACCGAAACCACGGCGGACACCGGTTTCGCCCTGATCCTGGCGACCGCCAGGCGGGTGGTGGAGCTGGCCAACTGGGTGCGTGAAGGCCATTGGCAGGCCAACCTGGGGCCGGCGCATTTTGGCTGTGATGTGCATGGCAAGACGCTGGGCATCGTCGGCATGGGCCGCATTGGCGAAGCGTTGGCCCGGCGTGCTGCCGCAGGCTTTGGCATGCGCGTGCTGTACCACAGCCAGCGCTCCAAGCCCGACGTGGAAGCACGCCACGCTGCGCGCCAGTGCAGCCTGGACGCGCTGTTGCAGCAAGCGGACTTCGTCTGCCTGACGGTACCGCTCAGTGCCAGTACTGAAGGGCTGATCGGTGCGCGTGAGCTGGGGTTGATGAAGCCCGAGGCGATTCTGGTGAACATTTCCCGCGGGCGGGTGGTGGACGAGGCTGCGCTGATCGACGCGTTGCGCGCCAGGCGTATCCGTGGTGCAGGGCTGGATGTGTTCGTGCAGGAGCCGTTGCCGATAGACTCGCCACTGCTGCAGTTGGACAACGTGGTAGCAACCCCGCACATCGGCTCTGCGACCCAGGAAACCCGCCAGGCCATGGCGCGCTGTGCAGTGGACAACCTGCTCAGCGCGCTGGCGGGCGAGCGGCCTGCGAACTTGGTAAACGGCTGATAGAAGGCGGCGCTGTGGCGCGCCCGCGCGCCGTCAGCGGCAGTTACCGGCCTTGCGGTAACCTGCCGCCTGCGCCTCACCTTCGTTGGCGAAACTGACCTGGTTCTTGGCCGCTACCTGGGTGTAGCCGGGGCAACCCACTGCCAGGTGGTAGACGTGGCTGTTGCGGTTGCCCAGCACCGAACCCGGCGCCCCGGCATTGGCCTGGCCCGGCTTGCCTGGTGCCTGGGCGGGCGCCGATTGCGCCACGCCAACCCCGCTGGGTTTGTAATCAGCCGTCCACTTGCGCTGGCCGCTGACGAAAGGGTTGGCATGCCCCATGATCGCGGCGATGCGGCGGTCGCGCTCCTTTTCCCACGCTGACACCGGGTACTGCTTGTCCCAGGCCATCAGCACTTGTTGCTGCTGGCGCGACATGTTCAGGCGATAGCGGTCGTACATGTAGAAGGTGGTACGGGCCACCAGGCCTTTGACTTCGTCACGGGGCTCGGCGGCGCGCTGGGCGAAATCCACCTTGGTGGTGCACTGGCCGTATTCGCCGGCGTTGCCGCTGACCATGCCGTAGTTGAAGTTGCTGCGGTCGCCATTGACCTCACCCACGGCCGGGTACAGGTTGAACAGGTCGGCCTCCATGGCGCGGAACACGGGGTCGCTGTCCACACAATGCTCGCGCCCACCGTTCTTCCAGCATTGGCGCTGGTTGCCGAAGGTATAGGCCGGCACGATGTGTTCCCATTCGGTGCGCTCGGCGCGATTTTGCTGCTTGCGCGTCTGATAGCCGCACGACGCCGCATCGACCCGCCCACCGGACTTGCCGACCCAGGTCCATTTGCAGCCGCAATACAGGTCGCCCATGGCGCTGCTGGCTTGGTCCAGGTACACCTTCTGCTTGGCCACGACCTTGGCCTCGGTGAAGGTGGCAGGGGGTGTGGCCCACGCTGGTAAGCTAAAGGAAAATAGTAGAGTTACGGCATAAAGCAGTGATTTCATGAGAGAAAATATTCAAATGCGAGGACGCGCATTGTAATACTTTCATCGTCATTGGCCAGCACACCGGGCATACCCGGCGTGCTGGCAAAGGCCCACGCTACTTGAAGCCTGCCACCGCGTGCGGGATATACGGCGCCTGCAGCCGTGCCACTTCATCGGCACTGAGCTGCACCGACAGCGCGGCCAGCGCATCATCCAGATGGGCGGGTTTGGAGGCGCCGACGATCGGTGCGCTTACGCCGTTTTTGCCCAACACCCATGCCAGCGCGACCTGGGCCATTGGCACCCCCCGTTCGCCGGCAATCTGCTCGACGACATCGATGACCCGGCCATCCTCGACCTCGGTATCTTTATAGAACGACTGCCCGGACAGGTCGCTACGGGTGCGGTCGGTCTGCTGGCCGTTGGGGCGCGTGAGGCGGCCGCGGGCCATCGGGCTCCAGGGCAACAAGCCCACGCCTTGGTCCAGGCACAGCGGGATCATCTCGCGTTCTTCTTCGCGGTACAGCAGGTTGAGGTGGTTCTGCATCGAAACGAAGCGGCTCCAGCCGTTGCTGGCCGCCACCTGCTGAGCCTTGGCGAACTGCCAGGCATACATCGACGAAGCGCCGATGTAGCGCGCCTTGCCAGCCTTGACCACATCGTGCAGGGCTTCCATGGTTTCCTCGATGGGCGTGTGGTAGTCCCAGCGGTGAATCTGGTACAGGTCCACATAGTCGGTGCCCAGGCGCGTGAGGCTGGCGTCGATACTGGCCATGATCGCCTTGCGGGACAAGCCCTGTTCATTGGGCCGGTGGGTGCCTTGCCCCATGTTCGGTGGGTAGAACACCTTGGTGGCGATGACCGTTTCTTCACGGCGCGTGAAGGCCTTCAGCAGTTTGCCAACGATCACTTCCGACGTGCCGGCAGAGTAGCTGTTGGCAGTGTCGAAGAAGTTGATGCCTTGCTCGACGGCATGGCGAATGATCGGCCGGCTGGCCTCTTCGCCCAAGGTCCAGGGGTGGGTGCCGGCATCCGGTTCGCCGAACGTCATGCAACCCAGGCACAGCCTGGAAATATCCAGGCCGGTGCTACCCAGCTTTACGTATTGCATCGTGATCTCCTAGGAAGGGGAAGGGATGAACCCAGCCTGCGGCTGGTGCTGATGGTAGTGAGTTCAGCAATGGGGAAGGTTCATCGAACGCCGTGTGACGCTGAACCTACCCCTGCCCAGCACCGCTGCCGGGTCAATGCCCACCACGCATCCGCCGGGCGAGCAGGTAGATGCCCAGCCCGACCAGCGCGGTCGCCGCGCCGATGTAGCCGGTGCTGGTCCAGCCCATGCCGGCGGTAATCGCCATACCGCCCAGCCAAGGCCCCAGTGCATTGGCCAGGTTGAACGCGGCATGGTTCGACGCTGCGGCCAGGCTTGGCGCTTCATGGGCAATGTCCATCAAGCGGATCTGCAACGGTGCCGCCAGGGCGATCATGGTGCCCACCAGGCCGATGCCCAGCAGCAGGCTCCAGAGCGCCTGCGCGGCGACGGTGAAGAACAGCAGCACGCCGATCGACCATACCAACACCAACCCCACCGCACGGAACTGCAACCGGTCGAACAGCTTGCCGCCTGCAATGTTGCCAACGATACCGCCCACACCGAAGGCCGCCAGGCCGAACGGAATCCACTGCGGCGCGACCTGGGTCACCTGCAGCATGGTCGGCGCCAGGTAGCTGAATACACAGAACATGCCGGCAAAGCCAATGGCCGCGATGCCCAGTGCCATCCACACTTGCGGCAGGGCAAAGGCGCGCAGTTCCTTGCGTGGGTCGCTGCGCACCTCATCGTGCGGCTGGGGCACAAAGCGCCAGACCAGGGCAATGGTGCACAGGGCGATCACGCCGACCAGCACGAACGCCGAGCGCCAGCCAAGGTACTGGCCGAGGAAGGTGGCTACAGGGTTGCCTAGCAGCATGGCCAGCGTCAGGCCCAGCATCACCCGGGCCACGGCCCCGGCACGCTGGTCCTTGGCAACCATGCTCGAGGCCACCACCGCGGCGATGCCGAAATAGGCACCGTGGGGCAGGCCGCTGATGAAGCGGAAAGCCACCAGGCCGCTGAAGGAAGGGGCGAGGGCGGTGGCCAGGTTGCCCAGCGCATACAGCAGCATCAACAGCAGCAGCATGTGCTTGCGCAGCAGTTTGGCGCCCAGAATCGCCAGGGTCGGCGCACCGACCATGACCCCCAGCGCATAGGCACTGATGGCGTGGCCCACTTGCGGTTCGCTCAACTGCAGGTTGCTGGCAATGTCGGGCATCAGGCCCATGATGGAAAATTCACCGGTACCGATGGCGAAGCTGCCCAGCGCCATGGCGGCTTCCATCTTGGCGACGGCGCTTTTGCTGGGCGGCGGGGGGAGTTGCTGGACTGACATCTGAATCCCTTGTTGGGCCTATGTTGAAACATGCTGAAACGTTCAAGGCGGGATGATAGTCAATCGGTGGGCGCAACGTCGAGGCAGCGCCGCCGCTCAAACCAGGAGCCAGGCGCCGATCAGCGCTCCAGATAATGCGTTTGTGCGGCGAAATCGATGAAGCGTTTGCTGGCCAGCGACAGGTATTCCCCTGAACGCCAGCACAACCTGAAGCTCATCTGCTGTGCCGGGCGGAAGGGTACGCCGACAATGCCCGGTGTACGCTGCTGCACCGAGCGCAGCAGGGTGGCCACGCCCATGTTGTCCAGTGCTGCCTGCACCACCAGCGAGACGAAATTGCTCTGCAGGGCCACTTGGTAGGTAATGCCGTGTTCGGCGAAAAATGCGTCCAGCAGGTGGCGCTGCACGAAGGTCCGGTCGAATACCACCATGTCGGTATTGCGCAGGTCTTCGGCGGTGAGAAATGCCTTGCCGGCATAAGGGTGGTCGGGGTGCATGCACGCCAGCATCTCGTCGCTGCCCAGCAGGATCGACTCCTTGTCCTGCGGTACGCGCCGCGATTCCAGCAACGCCAGGTCGATTTCCCGTTGTTCGAGGCGCTGGCCGATATCGGCGGCGCTGCCCTCGAACACGGTCATGGCGATACCGGGGTACGACTGACGGAACGCGTTCATCAAGCCTGGCACATAGTGCAGGCCGAACATTGGCGGGATACCCAGGCGCACTTCGCCGCGCTTGAGGTCAGCCATGTCGCGCAGCTCCTGCCGGGCCACATCCATTTCGCGCAGGGCCGAGGCTATGCGTGGCAGGAACTGCTCGCCTTCGGCCGTGAGCAGCACCTTGCGGGTGGTGCGGTTGAACAGGGTCACGCCCAGCTCTTCCTCCAGCCGGGTAACCGCCATGCTCAACGCCGGCTGGGCTATGTGCAGGTGTTGCGCTGCTTTGGTGAAGCTGCCTTGCCGGACGATTTCGACGCAGCAACGCAGTGCCTTGAGGTTCATTGGGGCGTACGACCTTTCGTAGTCATTGCATTTATAACGAACTGTGATGCCACGCATCATAACAATATATTTATTATTATTAACCAGAGGGCCTACGATGCGCGGCACTGAGACATCCTGCAACATCTCAGTCACGCAGCCGATCTCGCTGCAATCCCCCAAAGATTTTGAGGTAGTACCCTAAATGGCCAAGGCCGCCGATGTCGTTGTGCAATGTCTGGAAAACGAAGGTGTCGAGTATGTATTCGGCATTCCTGGTGAGGAAAACCTCGACCTGCTCGAATCCCTGCGCAAGTCGAAGATCAAACTGGTACTGACCCGTCACGAGCAGTCTGCAGGCTTCATGGCGGCTACCTACGGTCGCCTGACCGGCAAGACCGGCGTCAGCCTGTCGACCCTCGGCCCGGGTGCCACCAACCTGGTAACGGCCAGCGCCTATGCCTACCTCGGTGGCATGCCGATGATGATGATCACCGGCCAGAAGCCGATCAAGAAGTCCAAGCAGGGCCGCTTCCAGATCATCGACGTGTGCGGCATGATGGACCCCATCACCAAGTACACCCACCAGTTCGCTTCGGCCGACAACATCCCTTCGCGCATGCGTGAAGCCTTCCGCCTGGCTGAGGAAGAAAAGCCGGGTGCCGTGCACCTGGAGCTGCCGGAAGACATCGCCGCCGAGCAGACCGACGCGCTGCCGATCCCGCGCAGCCTGCACCGCCGCCCGCTGGCCGA